>NZ_JACJEE010000089.1:0-430 GCF_014163915.1 Pseudoalteromonas sp. SR41-8 | reverse complement strand
ATCTACGCAGCGTGCTTAGGCACATCAGAGCGGGTCATTAGCTCAGTTGGTAGAGCAGTGGACTTTTAATCCATTGGTCGATGGTTCAAGTCCATCATGACCCACCATTCTTTATTCGTTGAATAGTAGAGTGGTTATAATCGGCGGATTCACGCAACGTGCTTAGGCACATCAGAGCGGGTCATTAGCTCAGTTGGTAGAGCAGTGGACTTTTAATCCATTGGTCGATGGTTCAAGTCCATCATGACCCACCATTCTTTATTCTTAGAATAGTAGAGTGGTTATAATCGGCGGATTTACGCAGTGTGCTTAGGCACATCAGAGCGGGTCATTAGCTCAGTTGGTAGAGCAGTGGACTTTTAATCCATTGGTCGATGGTTCAAGTCCATCATGACCCACCATTCTTTATTCGTAGAATAGTAGAGTGGTT
>NZ_JACJEE010000088.1:0-436 GCF_014163915.1 Pseudoalteromonas sp. SR41-8 | reverse complement strand
ATTAACCATAGCTGAGTTCCTATTTTGATTCAATCGGTTACTTCGATTTTACGTAAAATATAAAAAGAGGATTTACTGTTGCTTTAATGGGCGTTTTGGAAGGTATGACAGGTGTTTAAGTGGCTTATTTGGAGAGGTAGCAGCTTACCTTTATTAATGCATCGTGTTTTGCAGCTTTTCTATATTATGAACTAAGCAATACAATTGCCATTGGGCATTCACTTTCGTTTGACCGGGGTGCTAAGAAGACACCCACCTTATGATTTGCAATGTATCAGTTACGTACTAATTTTATTGTTAGCACAATAAATGAGCAGGTTGTCACATGGCTATTGCGAGAAAGCGTCAGATAAGTTTGGCTGATACAAAGTACTATCATTGTATTTCTAGGTGCGTACGTCGAGCCTATCTATGTGGCGAAGATCGTTTTACTGGC
>NZ_JACJEE010000087.1:0-471 GCF_014163915.1 Pseudoalteromonas sp. SR41-8 | reverse complement strand
TTTTGTTGTCTGCAGGAAAGTGAAAATGCAGGTGAAAGGTAAAAGGCATCAGGTAAAAGGAAAAGAATAAGCGCCTAATGCCGACTCTATACATTTGCTATGTGGCTCTCTACCGCTGTGGGCACCACGACATCGCCAAGCTCCAAATTGAGAAAGCCGCTTCAGAAATGAAGCGGCTTTTTTACGTCTGGAACAAAGTTAAAACACCAAGCCAAGACCCCATGCCGAACTCACTAGTGACCGCTCTTGCAATCCTATGCTCCACGGCATGTGTATCCCTATTTATCAAACAAACGCTCCTTCACATCCCAGGGAATCTACCTTTAAAGCAATTTGAGTATGGATACTTATACCAATCGACTTAAATATTTAACCATTCTAGCGAGCTAAATAAAGCGCTAACTGCGTTATAATTTTTTCAAGTAGAACAACTACATGTCAAAATTTACGCCTTGTTATCACTGTATTTAT
>NZ_JACJEE010000086.1:0-557 GCF_014163915.1 Pseudoalteromonas sp. SR41-8 | reverse complement strand
AAGCCTGACTTATCCTGCCAAAATAAATTCATTCCAATCAATTTTGCTGAGCAAATATTGCCAGGTACATTTGAGTATGCGCTTTGTTATATTGTCGAAAATAAACTCGATTTGTCGGGCTTTGATGCGTGGTATAACAATGATAAAACGGGCGCAGCTGCGTATCCTCCTTCAGTGATGCTAAAAATTATTTTACTCGGCTATGCACATGGTTTGATCAGCAGCCGCCGTATTGCTAAGGCGTGTGAGACGAATATTTTGTTCATGAGTGTGTCGGGTGATATTCAACCTCATTACACATCGGTAGCGGGATTCGTGGCCAAAATGCACGAACAGATTGAACCGCTGTTTACACAAGTACTGATGATATGCGACGAAGAAGGCTTGATAGGTCGCAACATGTTTGCCATTGATGGATGCAAATTGAAATCTAATGCGAGTAAAGAATGGAGCGGCACATTCGATGAGCTAGGGCGTAAAAAAGCAAAACTAGAACGCGCGAGTAAACGTATTATCGAACGTCACCAATCACAAGATAGCCTGAGCGAAGAGTTGAT
>NZ_JACJEE010000085.1:0-557 GCF_014163915.1 Pseudoalteromonas sp. SR41-8 | reverse complement strand
ATCAACTCTTCGCTCAGGCTATCTTGTGATTGGTGACGTTCGATAATACGTTTACTCGCGCGTTCTAGTTTTGCTTTTTTACGCCCTAGCTCATCGAATGTGCCGCTCCATTCTTTACTCGCATTCGATTTCAATTTGCATCCATCAATGGCAAACATGTTGCGACCTATCAAGCCTTCTTCGTCGCATATCATCAGTACTTGCGTAAACAGCGGTTCAATCTGTTCGTGCATTTTGGCCACGAATCCCGCTACAGATGTGTAATGAGGTTGAATATCACCCGACACACTCATGAACAAAATATTCGTCTCACACGCCTTAGCAATACGGCGGCTACTAACCAAACCATGTGCGTAACCAAGTAAAATAATCTTTAGCATCACTGAAGGAGGATACGCAGCGGCGCCCGTTTTATCATTGTTATACCACGCGTCAAAGCCCGACAAATCGAGTTTATTTTCGACAATATAACAAAGCGCATACTCAAATGTACCTGGCAATATTTGCTCAGCAAAATTGATTGGAATGAATTTATTTTGGCAGGATAAGTCAGGCTT
>NZ_JACJEE010000084.1:0-600 GCF_014163915.1 Pseudoalteromonas sp. SR41-8 | reverse complement strand
GTAAACGTTCATTAAATGGCACTGAATGATACTGCTATCATTCTTTTTTACTTTTGAAAACT
Source organism: Pseudoalteromonas sp. SR41-8 (assembly GCF_014163915.1). Taxonomy (NCBI): domain Bacteria; kingdom Pseudomonadati; phylum Pseudomonadota; class Gammaproteobacteria; order Alteromonadales; family Pseudoalteromonadaceae; genus Pseudoalteromonas; species Pseudoalteromonas sp. SR41-8. Next base: position 538 of record NZ_JACJEE010000084.1, on the reverse strand, counting down.
CTGTACAAATACACTGTATTTATACGAATTTTATTATCAGCTTTTCCAAATTTTTAAAGAGCAAGAGATACAAAAACCTCTCAAAATTAAACACACTCTATTCTCAGGCGATTATGCTGCCCGATAAAAGAATATTTATTTTTAAGAAGTAAGTGGTGGAGCTAAGCAGGATCGAACTGCTGACCTCCTGCGTGCAAGGCAGGCGCTCTCCCAGCTGAGCTATAGCCCCACATATGCTGGTACTTATTGTTTGATTACCGACTTCGTTGAAGAAGTGGTGGGTCTGAGTAGATTTGAACTACCGACCTCACCCTTATCAGGGGTGCGCTCTAACCAACTGAGCTACAGACCCAAACAATAAGTGTTTGTTCTCTTTACAATAACAATCATCTGTGTGGACACTACGAACAAACAAGTTCTAAATCGTATAAGGAGGTGATCCAGCCCCAGGTTCCCCTAGGGCTACCTTGTTACGACTTCACCCCAGTCATGAATCACTCCGTGGTAAACGTCCTCCCGAGGGTTAGACTATCTACTT
>NZ_JACJEE010000083.1:0-609 GCF_014163915.1 Pseudoalteromonas sp. SR41-8 | reverse complement strand
CGTCATGTGAAGGTGGCGCTGTTACCCATAGGCGTAGGTGCTTTGTAGCAACGTTCAATGAGTAATAATTAACTTTTAAGTTAATTGTTAGAAAAAGGTCACTTCGGTGGCCTTTTTTAATGCCTGGGATTTACGTCATGTGAAGGTGGCGCTATTACCTTAGGCGTAGGTGCTTTGTAGCAACTATCGTAGAGTAATAATTAACTTTTAAGTTAATTATTAGAAAAAGGTCACTTCGGTGGCCTTTTTTAATGCCTACGATTTACGTCATGTGAAGGTGGCGCTGTTACCCATAGGCGTAGGTGCTTTGTAGCAACGTTCAATGAGTAATAATTAACTTTTAAGTTAATTGTTAGAAAAAGGTCACTTCGGTGGCCTTTTTTAATGCCTGGGATTTACGTCATGTGAAGGTGGCGCTATTACCTTAGGCGTAGGTGCTTTGTAGCAACTATCGTAGAGTAATAATTAACTTTTAAGTTAATTATTAGAAAAAGGTCACTTCGGTGGCCTTTTTTAATGCCTACGATTTACGTCATGTGAAGGTGGCGCTGTTACCCATAGGCGTAGGTGCTTTGTAGCAACGTTCAATGAGTAATAATTAACTTTTAA
>NZ_JACJEE010000082.1:0-671 GCF_014163915.1 Pseudoalteromonas sp. SR41-8 | reverse complement strand
GTGCTGGTTGCACTGGAGGTGTTACCCGCCGCATCAGATTGTGTGGCGCTGACGGTGAGCGTGCCATTATTAAAGCTGCTGACATCAAACTCACTACCACTGATAGTCCATGCCCCAGAGCCATCAGCCGTCACGGTGCGCGATTGGTTATTCGCGCCATCGCTGATAGTCACACTGACACTGGCATTGGCTTCTGCGCCAGAGCCGGTGATCAATACACTGCCATCTTCTACAGCATTGATCCGGCCATCAACCTCAATCGGGGTGGCAATCGTTAAGGCATTCGGTGCTGTATTATCTAAAACCACCGAGGTGCTGACTGCGCTGGAGGTGTTACCCGCCGCATCACTTTGTGTGGCGCTGACGGTGAGTGTGCCGTTATTAAAGCTGCTGACATCAAACTCACTACCACTGATAGTCCATGCCCCTGAGCCATCAGCCGTCACGGTGCGCGATAAGTTATTCGCGCCATCGCTGATGGTCACACTGACACTGGCATTAGCTTCTGCGCCAGAGCCGGTGATCAATACACTGCCATCTTCTACAGCATTGATCCGGCCATCAACCTCAATCGGGGTGCTTATCGTCAAGGCATTCGGTGCTGCGTTATCTAAAATCACTGAGGTGCTGGCTGCACTGGAGGTGTTACCCGCCGCATCACTTTGTGTGGC
>NZ_JACJEE010000081.1:0-735 GCF_014163915.1 Pseudoalteromonas sp. SR41-8 | reverse complement strand
AACGAAACCCTACTGGTGTGGGGGCGTTCTTAGGGCGATAAGTGAATTTCACCACAGAGGTCAAAGTGGCGCTTCGCGCTGCACCGAGGGTAAATATTGTTGTAGGAGATGGCTTTAGCCACGAAAAATTTAACACCAGTGATAGATTTAACCACCGTAGGCGTTGAGCTTGCTGACGCGTGTGGTTTGTAGGTTGGGCTTTAGCCCAAAAAGTGGTATCACCTTGGCTGATGTTTTTACTGCTAACTCGCTAACTTGCTAACTTTTGTCGTGATAAATCTGCGACCTACATGAAAAACCTTATTCAAGGTTTTTTGCCAGATTGCTGGCGGCAACCAAGGGGCGGCTGCCGCCGACCGCCCCTAGGAACCCCACGGCGCCCCGAGCATCACGCTATTTCCTTCAAACCACAATTAATGTGAACGTAAACGCCGTGTAATCGCCATCCATGGCGAAGTCACGGCTTTCATTTCATCCATGAAATAAATTACTCATCAATTGCTTATTTTCAGGGCGTGATGACGGGGGAGGGGTGTTAAACGTGAGATTGGTGTTTGGTCTTGGCAAGATGCAAGACCTGACCCTCCGCATTTTCTGAATACAGAGATCTAGAAAACACAGTCGTCAGCATGATCGGAAGCTTCTTATGGGTGACCACTTTCAGATCTTTGGTGAAAAAGCATGGCGTGAGTGATATTGCTAAGGCAACAGGATTAAATCGTGAAAGCTCGTATA
>NZ_JACJEE010000080.1:0-930 GCF_014163915.1 Pseudoalteromonas sp. SR41-8 | reverse complement strand
GCGATAACGCAGCATCAATGCCAAACACGCGCTGCCCTTAGGGTTCTTCCTAGGGGCGATTAACTCTTTGTTGCTCGATTTTTACTTAGCCCACTAGGTTACAAATCTCGCGCCGCCATTAAATCCCCCCTAGAGTGAACAAATTTTAATCCACAAAGGTCAACACGCCCTAGTACCAGCACATAATCCCATAGGCTTGATTCAGCCAAGGAAAATTAAGCGTATTGCTCAGTAAATCTTGCTAAACATATTCAGCGTGCTAGCATTAATTTCATTATTTATTGAAACTTGAGAAGCAATGACGTTATCAGATAAGAACTTTGCCTTTGTAATGCACTGTGGCGAAATGGGCAGTCGTTGGGGTTTTAATCGCACAATCGGCCAAATGTGTGGTTTATTGATCATAACCAAAGAGCCAATGACAGCGAACGAAATCGCCGACGCCCTGAGTATATCTCGCGGTAATGTCAGTATGGGTATCAAAGAATTACAATCTTGGCGCTTAATTAAAGTGCAGCATATTCCAGGTGACAGAAAAGAATACTACGCACCCGCTGGCAGTATTTGGGATATGGCAAACCGCGTATTTGAAGAGCGTAAAAAGCGTGAGATTGATCCTACTCTCAGTTTACTCAGAGATAATTTGTTAGAGCCTGCAACCAACGACGATGAAAAGTTTGCCCAGCAACAAATGCATGAAATTCATGACCTACTCGAAACCGTCACCAAATGGTCTTCAGAACTACAGCGCTTAAGCCCTGAACAGCTACAAAGCTTAATGAAGCTAGGCTCAGGTATTGGTAAAGTACTCGACTTTAAAGATAAGATATTGAAGAAATGAAGAGTTAGCGAGGGACGAGAGTAAAGTTAGCGAGCTTTATGGAGCTAGGTTCAAGGTTCTAGGTTCTAGGTTCTAGGTTCTAGGTTCTA
>NZ_JACJEE010000007.1:0-171913 GCF_014163915.1 Pseudoalteromonas sp. SR41-8 | reverse complement strand
AAATAAAGCGCTAACTGCGTTATAATTTTTTCAAGTAGAACAACTACATGTCAAAATTTACGCCTTGTTATCACTGTATTTATCTGTCGCTATAAATGGTCAGTAACTTAACACGATTGGTATTACAAGCACACAACAATCATAGCGACTGCAGCAGCTAAACCAACCAGCCATGATAAAGAACGCAGTACGTCTAAATTTAGATAGTAAAAAGCACAATATAGAACGCGGGCAATAATATGAGTAATGGCTAATAGCTCAGTAACTTGGTGGACATTATTGGTGCCCAGCACGGTGGCTAACGCTACAGCAAACACGGCCAATGATTCAAAACAATTTTGATGTGCTGCCAGCGCCCTTGCGCCAAATCCGGTGAGCTTAGACTGTTGCTCTCTTGGGTGCTTATTATCGTAGCCATCGAGCTTGTTCATTGCAAATGCCACGGGGGCCTTGGCAAAGTAAGGCATCAGTACAGCAAGTAGTGCGCAAATAAGTAATATCGTCATCGTTACTCCTAATCATAGTTTTCATTAACTTAGCACAGCTAAACTGATCGCGTAATTGACTTGAGTAATAAAAAAGCCGCAATGACTTATATGAAATAAATACAAGGCATTACGACTAACAATAACATCGCGATAACTATAGCCCAAAAAGTTGGATTTGCAGCTGTGGCATATTGTCGCAGCAAAGATATTTTCATTTTATGGAATCTTAGTTCGCTTTAGAGCCCTGGCACTGGTAACTTATCCGCCTCTGTGAATTGCTGTTTTTTCATTATGACTTGGATCTTTTTAACTATTTTAGCCGCTTTTATGCAGTCGTGGCGCAACGCTTTACAAAGTAAACTAAGTGCGCATGTGAGTGTTGCAGGCGTCACCTTAGCGCGCTTTATACTTGCAAGCCCACTTGCTTTGGCATATCTCATTTCATTATATCTCTATCAAGATGCTCCCTTACCCACCTTCAACCTAGCTTTTATTAGCTACATTGTCGGCGCGAGCATAGTGCAAATTATTGCAACAGGATTAATGGTGACGTTATTTAAAATGAATAACTTTGCTGTTGGTGCTGGTCTTGCAAAAAGTGAAGCTCTCGTTGCGGCTATACTAGGAGTATTATTTTTTGGCGCGACGCTATCTTTATTAGGCTGGCTTGGCGTGTTTATTGGCTCAATTGCAGTATTACTATTAAGTGGAATTGCTAACATTAAGCACTTTAGCTTAAAAACAGCCTTACTAGGCTTGGCCTGTGGGACAGCATTTGCACTTTCCTCATCATGGATACGCGAAGCAAGCCTAAACTCAGGTCTGTCGTTTCCTTATTCCGCAGCATGGGTTTTACTGCTTATTATCAGCCTGCAAACTATCATGCTATGTGGTTATATTACAGTAAGGGAACGCTCAACATTTCGCGCTATGTGGAACCATAAAAAAACCACCAGTGCGGTGAGTTTTTTTAGCTGCATAGGCTCGATTGGTTGGTTTAGTGCGATGAGTTTACAGCATGTTGCCTATGTCAAAACCTTAGGGCAAGTAGAAGTATTTTTTACAATCTTGATCTCAGTTTTATGGCTCAAGCAGCCTTTAAAACGTCAAGATACCGCAGGGCTGGTGTTAATTGCTATAGCCGCAGTATTAGTCATGTTACCTTCGATATAAACAACAAAGGCGGCTCACTGCAACGTGGCCGCCTTTCGATTTTTTAATTCACTGAATTAATGGCTGATTTTCAATGTGATAACGCCGCTAATAATCATTAATACACCGGCAATACGGCCGAATGTTGCTGCATCATTATAAAATAGTATCCCTACTAAAAATGTTCCTGCCGCGCCAATGCCTGTCCACACTGCGTAGGAAGTCCCCATCGAAATATCACGCTGTGCCAGCCATAACATAAAACCACTGGCGACCATAAACGCCACTGCAATGCCAATACCTAACCAGCGATGTTCACCCTCTTGCGACATTTTTAATCCTACAGGCCAGCCAATTTCCAGCAAGCCTGCAATAATTAAATAAATCCACGCCATTAATTTTCTCTCTTTTTCAATATTACATCGTACAGATCTTCACGACGATCTTTTAAGTTACGCACCGTGCCTTCACTGTGCAGAACTTTTAATTTATCCATATCTAAATCACTAAATAACAGCATTTCAGTATTGGGGGTTGCTTCATTAAGCGTAGCATCATGAGGGAACGAAAAATCAGACGGTGTTAATACCGCTGATTGTGAATACTGCACATCAAGACTTTCAACTTCTGGTAAGTTACCTACCGATCCGGCAATAACCACGTAGCATTCGTTTTCAATGGCCCGCGCCTGCGCGCAGTGGCGTACTCGTAAATAACTATTTTTGGTGTCGGTCCAAAATGGCACAAACAGAATATCGAGACCTTGTTTTGCTAAAATACGTGACAATTCAGGAAATTCAACATCGTAACAAATTTGAATACCCACGCGTCCAGCATCAGTATCAAATACCGCAATTTTGTCACCACCTTGAATCACCCAGTCATTTTGTTCATGAGGCGTGATATGAATTTTACGTTGTTCGTCAATTTTACCACTGCGATGGCATAAATAACTGACATTATAGATTTTATCGCCTTCAGCAAGCGGCATTGAGCCGGTGATAATATTCGCATTATACTCAATCGCCATACGCGACATCGCATCACGAAAAGTCTCCGTGTATTCGGCTAAATAACGAATAGCCTCGGTCTGATTTCTTTGCTCTGTAAGCCCCATTAGTGGCGCATTAAAAAACTCCGGAAAAAGAATAAAATCACTTTTGTAATCAGACACTGTGTCTACAAAATATTCGACCTGCGTGAGCATTTCTTCAACCGACTCAACACTGCGCATTTGCCATTGCACTGCGCCTACTCGCACTATCGACTTCGTTGATTCAAGTACCGTGTCGGTCGGTTCAAACATAATGTTATTCCACTCAAGTAGCGTGGCATAACCCACCGAATTTTGATCTTCCGGTAAATACTTTTTAAGTAAGCGTTTAACCTGGAAATCATTCGACAATTGAAAACTTAAAATTGGATCATACAGCTCTTTATGATCGACTTTGGCAATATATTCTGTTGGACTCATGTCACTGCTATGATTGTAATAACGCGGAATACGTCCGCCAGCCAAAATAGCCCGCAGATTATACTGACGACATAATTCTTTACGCGCATCATAAAGCCTGCGCCCTAAACGCATACCACGATGAGTAGGCGAAATAACCACATCTAAGCCATACAGCGCATCACCATCGGGGTCACTAAATACCCGGTCATGGCCGTCAACAATATCTTCATAGGTGTGCGGATTAGAAAAGCGCGTGTAATCAACTTGCACACTCAACGCAATCCCTACCAGCACGCCATCATCCACCATGCCCAACTGCCCTTCAGGGAACTGGTCAATCAGTCTAAATATAGTATGGCTTGGCCATGCACCACCTAAATCTGGATAAGCCTGATCCATCAAAGTTTTTACTTGTGGATACTGCTCTTTAGTTAAATTACAAATCTCAAGATGGGTTTTTTCTGCCGACATACACAACTCCTTTAGGCGTAGGACATTAAATTTGATAGTTCAATACGCGCATAATACGTGATCAGCTCTGAACGCTTGCTTAGTGCAGCATACCTAGCGCTGGTTTATTTTTAAGATAGCACCAACAACAGTGTTGAAGTAAGTATAAGTAGGTATAAATTTTTAGTTTTACAGCTCTTTGCTCAGCTAACATTAACGCTGGTTTAGCGGTTTTCGACCTAAAGCTTAGGTTAATTGCACTTTATAAGAGTAAAAGTAATGGCCGAAATCAAGCGGCCACTACCTCAAAACAAGGTGGCTTTACTCATTTAAAGCTCATTTGCAGGTAATATTGTGATCTCATGCATTAGTGTTTGCGGTAATAGCGGCGTTGGTTTTGCAGCTACGTAGTCATCAAATCCTGCGCGATAAAATGGCGATAGTGGATGACCTGACTGGCCACCGGGAATGGCCATTATGGCGTTTTCTAAATGCCCAGGTTGAGCAATAAATCGCTGTGACGCACCAAAACTACGCCCCTGCACTGCTGGCATATAACTGTCGCCAAATCCTGGCGCTGTCGGCATATTTAATAATTTACTTAGTTGTGGTATTTGCTGTGCGAATGGATGCTCAATAACCAATTCATTAACTTTCCCCCACTGCCAACCTTTTAAGTTACTGCCAAACTCTTTACTTAAATTACTGACAACTTGACTAAATGAATCAGTTAATTGTGCATCCCAATCAGCAAATTGTGGATTTAACCAGCTATTTGGTTGCTGTTCAATAAGCTGCCATATTGCCGGCTCTAAATCACGTTTAACATACTTTAATGAACCGCCCTGAGCCTGTAAATTTGCTTGCATAGCCGTAAATACACTATTGATAACTTCATCACGATAACGCCTAACCAGCGTGTAGCCTATTGACGTTGCACAGGCGCAATCTTGCCAGTTTTCTAATTCTTTTATGTACTGCTGATTAGCCGTACTATTTTTATTAAGCTGTTGCAGCAATAAGCTATGCCACGGTTGTAAAAAGCGCGCCTGATTATCATGCTGCAACTGGTTAAAATTAGCTTCATTAAAATGTTGCTTTTCATACAATCTATCACGAATTTGACTCGATCGTGCTCCCAAGGCATAACCACCATTACCAAAACGCTGATCATCCAAAGCCGATACAACGCGAGAGTTCCCAGTCCATAAACGGCCATCAACAGGATTTTTAACTTCCGGCCTTTGCTGTTCATTATGCTGCCAAAGTGTTGAGTAGTCATTTTCCTGAACAGCTAGTTCACTGGGCTTAATACGCCCTGGAATGGCTCCCATATTTTTCCAACCCGCATTGCCTTGGCTATCTACCACCATTAAGTTTTGTACTGGAATACCCACTTCACTGGCAATCAGCAGCGCGTCATCGACAGTGGTTGCTTGTTCTAATTTCAATAAATCCATATCGACTGCATAAGGTTGATGGCCAACCCAGCTAAGCGCATAAGGCTTGCCATTTATTTCTCGCACTGGACCATACTCACTCAATGTCAGCTTATATTCTTCAATTGCCCCATCCGGTAGTGCTATTTGCTCAACTTCTTGCCATGTTTTACTGTTATCAGTTAATGCTACCCAATCGGCAGTATCGAGGTAACCATTAGTAAATCCCCACGCAATATTGTTATTAGTTCCCACCACAATTGCTGGTGCGCCAGGCAAGGAAACTCCTGTCACTTGGCTCACTTTTCCTGACATTGCATAGTTAAGTTGCGCACGATACCAAATAACCGGCACCGCCATCGACAAGTGCATATCATCCGACAGCATCCCAGCACCTGTAGTAGTTAACTGCCCAGTCACCGCCCAGTTATTACTACCACGTTCTTGATTTGCATCAATCCTGAGTAAAGCTTGTAAGGTTTGCTTAGGAAATTCAGGAATAGTTAAATTATAAGGTGCGAGTGTGCTGCCATCTAAAGCCGCTTGATATTGACTGGGTTGAGTTAAAAAACTGACCATTTCTGGGCCATAAATATCGGCAATTTGAATTAACGCTTGGTCACGTTCAAAGGTCGCCGTTTGTAAATCTAAGTACATACTGTAAATCACTAACAAACTGTCTTCACTGCGCCAAGGCTTTTGCTCAGCGCCTGTTAGTAAATATTCAAAACTGCTAAAACCTACCTGTGCTAAGCCTTCGTTAACGCCAGCGGCATAACTTGTTAATAATGCTTGATCTGCTTGAGGCAATTGCTCAACTATCGCAGCGCTGCGTTTTCGTAACTGGTGGAAGCGCATTTTTTTATCCAAACCTAATGCTGCTTTACCAAACAGTTCACTCAATTCACCTGCAGCATTACGGCGCAACAAATCCATTTGAAAAAATCGGTCTTGACCATGTGCGAAACCTAAACCATACGCAGCATCAAGGCGGTTCTCAGCTGAAATAACTGCTTGACCCAGTTGGTCTCGGGAGATTTTTACCGCTTGGCTGACGTGGTTACTACGCCCATTACCATCAAGCGCCGGTAAGCTAATTGACAGTACACCATAAATAACTGCTGTTGCAGCTAATCCTAAAATTACGATTGCTAACACCAACCACTTGATAATTTTAAACATGAACCAGTCCTTTTACTCTTGATTAGCTCTATCATAACCATAGTTTTATGAAAAAAGTGCGGTAATTTAAATAAAAAAACAAATAGCTCAATTGATCGGACTATTTTTATTTCCGTGATAAATTGACTATAGTTGAACAGCCAAATATAAAAGCACAAGTCGCTAATGCCATTGTTAAAAACAGATGATCACAAACAAGTCTACAAATTTAAACTGATATTTTGGTGCTCGCTCGTTTTTATTTTATTAATCAGTTTAGTGCTTGATAAGATCAGTTATAAACGTGCCCAAGAATCTCATAGACTATTAATTTTATCTGAAGTAAGTAGCTACCGTACTCAACTTGAATCAACATTAGTATCGAATATTCAATTGGTGCGTGGTTTAGCTGTTGCAGTTGCTGCAGAGCCTAATTTAGATCAACAACGTTTTGCCCAAATTGCCGCGCCATTATTCGACACCTCATCTGAATTACGCAATATCGGTGGTGCACCTAATATGGTGATCCGCATGACCTACCCATTGGCAGGCAATGAAAAAGCCATAGGGCTAAACTTTTTAGATAACAAAGCACAACGTGCAGATGCAATTCGTGCGCGTGATAACAATGAAATAGTTATGGCAGGCCCACTTACATTAGTGCAAGGTGGTGAAGCATTAATTGCCCGAGTCCCTGTGTACCTCCCCCCTGACAAGCATTTTTGGGGACTGCTCTCGGTGGTACTCGACATAGACAAAATATATAAAAGAGCGGGTATCTACGAACTAGAAGAAGACTATGATGTTGCCATTCAAGGACGCAATGGCTTGGGTATAAAGGGAGAGTTTTTCCGTGGTAAAGCGGATATTTTAGAGCGTAACCCTCTGGCATTTACTTTAACCTTTCAAGGTGGCGAGTGGGAAATTTTTGTTACTCCTAAAGTTGGTTGGGCACCTCCAAACTCTGCGATTTGGCCGCTGAGATTAGCAATATTTACTATTTGCGGGTTACTAATTTTAGCTTTCTTATTATTCTTAAAAATGCTCAATCGCCAGCTAAGAAATGAAAAAATGCTAGTGACAATGAGTAGTCTTGCAAAAATTGGCGCTTGGTCATTTAACCTTGAAACACAACAAGTATATTGGTCAGATATGACCAAAAACATTTTCAAATATCCGCTAGACGAACAACCTGATTGGCCAACGAACTTTTCTTACTTTAAAGAAGGCGAAAGCCGTGACACGATAAAAAAGCTCGTTGAGCGAGCAATTAAATATGGTGAAAGTTACGAAGTTGAGCTCGAAGTTATCGATTCTAAAGGTAATGCTTTATGGGTGTTAGTGCATGGTGAGGCCGAAATCCGTAATGGCCGCTGTATTAAGATTTTTGGCTCTTTACAAGATATAAACGTCCGTAAATGCATTGAATTAGAAAGCAGTAAAACCGCTTTGCACAATGAGGTACTCGCCTCACTTACCGTTAATAACGCTGTGTTGACTGGTAATTTAAAACAAGCAAAAGATATTATTACACAATCAATTTGCGATGCATTTAATGTTGAACGTGCCAGTATATGGCTGTTCAATGATGCAAGAGATCAACTGCAATCATTTGCCCATCATGGTAAACACACCCCAAATAACACTGCGTTACCAGCATGGCAGCAAACTGAGTTAAATAATTTTTTTACAGCCATTGATAACCAAGCAGTGATCCGCGCTTCAAATGCACTGAGCAATAAATTTACAGCCCCGCTTACAGCGCTCTATTTAGCCCCTTTCGACATAAAATCAATGCTTTGTGTATCTATCCCTACAGGAAGCGGGGCGATTGGTATTGTTTGTGCTGAGCATTGTCAGTATCCGCGGGTATGGTCGCGTAACGAAGAAAGCTTTTTAATTGCCGTTGCCGCTTTAATTGGCAGTTTATATTCTAGCGAGCAACGTATAGAAACCGAGCAACAATTAGTCACAGCAAAAGAAGCAGCGGAACAAGCTGTAACCGCTAAAGGTGAGTTTTTAGCGAGCATGAGCCACGAAATTCGCACCCCGATGAACGGTGTGCTCGGGATGCTTAATATTGTGCAACAGACTAAGTTAGATCCTCAGCAAGCGCATCATATTGAATTAGCACAATCATCAGCGCAATCGCTGCTTAATATAATTAACGATATTCTGGATTTTTCAAAAATTGAAGCTGGTAAATTAAATATCGAAAAGATTGCTTTTAATTTACCGAAATTACTCGGTGAAGTGGTCGAGTCATTTGCCCTTAAAGTAGAGCAACATAATACTAAACTGATTTTAGATGCCACTAAAATTAATGTAAATAAGATTGTTAGTGACCCAAATAGGCTTCGCCAAATTATTAATAATTTACTCGGTAATGCCGTTAAATTTACTCATAATGGTGAAATTATCGTGAGCGCAAACTTAAAAAATACCACTAACGGGACTTTTTTAGATTGCTCAATTATTGATACCGGTATTGGTATTAAAGCCGACAAACAAGCTTCGTTATTTGATTCTTTCACTCAAGCCGATACCTCAACTACTCGCCAATATGGCGGCACAGGCTTGGGCCTGGCGATTGTTAAGCAGCTGTGTAATTTGATGGATGGAGAAATCAATGTCACGAGTGTTTATGGCCAAGGCAGTACATTTACTTTTTCCATTAAAGTACAGCCGCTACTGGGTAAAGAACAAGACTTACCGAGTCATTTAATTACAAACAAACATATTTTAATTGTCGATACTTGTCCGTTAAATAGCTCAATTGCGCAAAAACAACTGAATGTGTGGGGGGCACGTGCGCATATCCTCAAAAACTACCTAGCTTTGAGTTACTATCTCAATTCTAGCGATGAATTGATTGATGCTGTGCTGCTTGATTATAGCTTTTTTCAGCAAGCCGACGCCGCTGCAATTAATACATTGAAAACTTACCTAAGCAAGCATCACGTAAAACTGATCCTTATGGCACCAATGAGTTTCTCACAAGAAGCACATGCAAACTTGCCAATCGAAGCCGATTGCATGATTTTTAAACCACTAACGCCTTCGGACTTGTTTGATTCTTTGGCGAATGAAAAATTTATCGAGCAACAACAAAATAACAATGCACTACCAGCAAGTATTGCAATCAACAATACACACTTTGTAAATCAAGACAAAATCCTGCTGGTAGAAGACAATAAAGTAAATCAAGTCGTAGCCTGTGCATTACTAAAACAAGCAGGCATAAGTTTTGATATCGCTGAAAATGGTCTGGAAGCTATTGAAAAACTAAAAAACAAAACCACAGAACCATACAAGCTATTGTTAATGGACTGCCAGATGCCAGAAATGGATGGTTACCAAGCAACTAAGGCAATCCGTAATGGGGATGCGGGTGAATACTACAAAAACGTAACTATTATTGCGTTAACCGCAAATGCTATGCAAGGCGATAGAGATAAATGCCTCAGTGCAGGAATGACTGATTACCTAACCAAACCACTCGATTTTGATGCGCTTAATCCGAAACTGCAACAATGGCTTGGTAAACAATAAAGGTGTAAGCTAAGGCATAACAAAAAGAAGGATTTATTATGCAACTCACTGCTATTGAACAACGTGTGATCGGCTGCCTACTTGAAAAACAAAGCACCACACCAGAGCATTACCCGCTGTCACTAAATGCATTGACCAATGCGTGCAATCAAAAATCGAACCGAGAGCCAGTGCTCACGCTCAGCGAAACTGAAGTACAAGAGGCGCTAGACTCGCTAGTTTCCCAGCGGTTAGTTACATTAGACGAAGGGTTATCTGGACGCGTAACTAAGTTCGCACATCGCTTTTGCAATACTGAATTTGGTAATTTACAGTTAACGGAGCAACAGCGCGCTATTATTTGTTTAATGCTGCTACGTGGCCCACAAACCCCTGGTGAATTAAGAACCCGCAGTAATCGGCTCGCTGAGTTTAATAATGTTGCTGAAGTTGAGTCGGCATTAAATGCCTTGATGACTGCCGAACATGTGACTAAACACCCGCGAGAACCCGGCAAACGTGAAAGCCGTTACAGCCATTTATTTGCTGATCCACAAAGTGCTGTTGCAGTAGAACCACCTGAATTACCTGCACTCAAAGCTGACGAGTTGAATGAGTTACTTGCTGAAATTGATGAGCTAAAAGCTGAATTACAAAAAATTAAGCTACATTTAGGGCTTTAAATTAAACCCTTTGAATTAGATAATAATTCCAATTGCATTAAATAGAGATCATGCTTTTAAGCTAATTGGTATAACCATGACAACCAATAATATTATTAGGAGAGCTCAGCATGCGCGCTGAAATAGTGGCAGAAATGAAAGTCCAGCCAAATATAGACGTCAACAACGAGATCACACGCCGCGTAAACTTTATAAAAAACCGTTTAGTGGCAGCACATTCACGCTCTTTAGTGCTGGGGATTAGTGGCGGTGTAGATTCCTCTACCTGTGGTCGCTTATGCCAACTCGCCGTTAACGAATTAAATGCGCAGCAACAAACCGACAAGTATCAATTTATTGCGGTTCGCTTACCGTATGGTGTGCAAGCTGATGAAGCTGAAGCGCAATTGGCTGTTGATTTTATTCAACCAAATAAACGCCTAACAGTGAATATTAAACCCGCAGCAGACGGCATGCATGAGCAAGCATTAGCGGCAGTGGTAGGTTGCGGTGATGCACTGCCGGAACAAGCACAAATTGATTTTATAAAAGGTAATGTGAAAGCCCGCCAACGCATGGTCGCGCAATATGAAATTGCCGGACTGTGCCAAGGCCTCGTTGTTGGTACTGATCATAGCGCCGAGAACATTACTGGCTTTTATACTAAATTTGGTGATGGCGCATGCGACTTAGCGCCATTATTTGGCTTATCAAAACGCCAAGTACGCGCATTAGCCAAGCAGTTAGGTGCACCCGATTTACTCGTTAATAAAGCGCCAACAGCCGACCTAGAGTGTGATCGCCCTGGCCTTACTGATGAAGAAGCCCTTGGTTTAAGCTATGAACAAATTGATGACTTTTTAGAAGGCAAAGAAGTCAGTGACGAGGTAAGTGAAAAACTCATCGCAATTTATCTACGCACTCAACATAAACGCCAAGCTATTCCAACCATTTACGACGATCTTTAGGCTGTCATAAGTTCATAAACCGTAAATGACACTTCTAGGGCAATTAACAATAAGAAAAATGTGATTAATTGCCCGCTTTTCACTTTAGCACAAACATAAGCCCCTAACGGTGCTCCGACCACAACCACTGGAATAGCCGCTAATAAATACGACTGTATTTCGCTACTTAAGCTATTGAAGAACCATACGTTAGCAATGCTTGCCACTACAGACGTTATTGCCATGATAATCACCGAGGTTGCAGTCGCTTTTTGAATATTAGCGTTGCAGGCGATAATCAATAACGCAAAAATAGCAATGTCAGCTCCCGAACCAACTAAGCCAGATGCAACTCCTCCAATAACAGCAACTAATGCAACTGTAAATGTACTAACGTGTATATCGGTTTGACTACATACATGTTGCACCCTGCAGTAAATACGCCATAAAAGAGTTAATGCGAAGCATATTAAAAGTACGCTAAAGACTCCTTTAACCACCAGTCTTGGTAATTGATCGGCAATAAAAGTAAGGCTTAGTAATACGCCAACTAATGCAGCAGGAGCTGCGATTAATACCACTTGGCGATAATATGGAATACCAGTAAAAATAATGGTTAATGCAGCCGCACTCATACCAAAACTTTGAATCGCTAACGAGAATACTTTTGCGGTTACAGGATCTATTGCCAGTAACTTAGTCATCACAGGAAATGCTACTGCGCCACCACCAAGTGCAGTGCCACCAGCAACAAAAGACCCAAAAGCCATAGTCACAGCAATGCTAAACTCTGCGATAACACTTTGTAGCGCGGCATTTGCGCCTTGCCAAGCAATTAATGAACAATACACGCCAGCAACAAATAACCAGGGGATCATACGCAGTTTATGGATCGGTTTAGGTGGTGATTGCATAGTTACAGATCATAAATTGAAGTTTTATTATTATGCCTGACAATCATCGCAGAGCAAATGATCGCAACTGTTCGTTACGGCGTACAAACAGATTGTTATATTGGTGCAATATCTTTGCAGTAAAGATGAAATAGTTCTGTAATTTAGTTTATAGTTGTTAGTAAACACATGGTAATCAAGCTCATCGCATTAAAAAAACCTAAGGATTTGTATTTAGTTATGACATCGCCCATTTTAATAACAGGTGCCGGCCAACGTATTGGTTTAGCACTGGCAAAACATTTTATAGCCCAAGGGCAAGCTATTATCGTTACTTACCGAACTCGCCATCCCGCTATTGATGAATTATCTGACCATGGTGCTGTATGTGTTTACGCAGACTTTAGCACTGACAACGGCATTAATGAGTTTGTCAGTCAATTAAAGCTGCACACAAATAGCTTAAAGGCGGTGATCCACAATGCATCGAGTTGGGACTGCGAAGCGAATAATCCAGATAGCAGTACGCTATTTGATAACATGATGCGGATCCATGCAAAAGCACCTTACTTAATTAACTTAGCGCTTAGCGAGTTACTGTTAAATTTTCAGCAACAGCAGCAACACCCTGCTGATATCATTCATTTAACTGATTATGTTGTTGAAAAAGGAAGTCCAAAGCATATCGCATATGCCGCAAGTAAAGCCGCCTTAGAAAATATGACAAAATCATTTGCAGCTAAGTTTGCCCCGAATATTAAAGTGAACGCTATCGCCCCTTCATTAATTATTTTTAATGATCACGATAGCGATGAGTACCGAGAAAAAACCCTTAAAAAATCATTAATGGGCATCGAGCCCGGTTGTCGCGAAATTATAAACAGCGTCGATTTATTGCTTAGCAGCCATTACATCACGGGACGTTCTTTACCCGTAGATGGTGGCAGACATTTAAAATAACGGATTAATCGAGAAATTTATGCACGATCAATTAAAAAATAGTTACCACGAAATTATTACTGCTGTAGGTGAAGATCCACAACGTGAAGGCCTATTAGACACGCCAAAACGCGCCGCCAAAGCGATGGAATATTTGACCAAAGGCTATCGTCAAACATTAGAAGAAATTACCAATAATGCGGTATTTACTTCTGATGCAGATGACATGGTTTTAATTCAAGATATAGAGCTTTATTCGATGTGTGAACATCATTTATTACCATTTGTAGGGCGCTGTCATATTGCTTATATTCCTAACGGCAAAGTGCTGGGTTTATCGAAATTTGCGCGTATTGTTGATATGTTTGCACGCCGCTTTCAAATTCAAGAACAACTGACTCATCAAATCGCTAAAGCGGTTGAAGAAGTCACCGGTGCTAAAGGCGTTGGTGTAATAGTGGAAGCAAAACATATGTGTATGATGATGCGTGGGGTTGAAAAACAAAACTCAAGTATGCGTACGTCGGTAATGCTAGGTAACTTCAGAGCCGATCCAAAAACCCGCAATGAGTTTTTACAACTTGTAAAAGGCTAAT
The DNA here is from genome assembly GCF_014163915.1 of Pseudoalteromonas sp. SR41-8. NCBI lineage: Bacteria > Pseudomonadati > Pseudomonadota > Gammaproteobacteria > Alteromonadales > Pseudoalteromonadaceae > Pseudoalteromonas > Pseudoalteromonas sp. SR41-8. Next base: position 158,199 of record NZ_JACJEE010000007.1, on the reverse strand, counting down.
CCTATGGCCAATGCAATTATCCATGTAACTAACTTACGGCTGCGCACTTTTATTGGCTTTAATCCCGATGAACGTGAGAAAAAGCAGGATGTAGTGATCAATTTAGAAATTCACTATCCTGCTGAGCAAGCCTGTGAAACGGATCAAGTTGAACAAGCACTTAATTATAAAGTGATCACCAAAGAAGTGATTAGTATTGTTGAGCAAGGTCACTTTTTATTGCTTGAAAAACTAGTGGCAGAAATACTCAGTGTTTGCCATAGCCATAGCAGCGTGAATTATGCAAAAGTGCGAGTTGATAAACCTCACGCTTTGCGTTTTGCAGATTCAGTATCGCTAACACTCGATTGGAGTAAAGCTTAAAGCAACTTATCCAGCCCAACGGCAAAGGCTAGTACAAGCAAGTAACGTGCGCCTTTGCCAAGGGTAACCAGCCATAAAAATGTCCACCAGCGCACTTTAAAAATGCCTCCTACAACTGTTAGCGGATCACCAATAATTGGTAGCCATGCCAACAACAGACTATAAACACCATACTTTTCAAAGCGCTCTGCAGCCTTATCGATACTTGCCTGCGACACGGGAAACCATTTCCGATCCTTAAAACGTATGACTTGCGTGCCTAACCAGTAATTAACGCAACTACCTAGTACGTTACCAACTGTGGCACTGAGCCATAACAACCAAAGTAAATATTCTCCTTTGGTCACCATTGCTGTGAGTACCACTTCTGATGAGCTTGGCAATAATGTTGCCGAAATAAACGCAGTAAAGAACAGAGTTAAATAAGCCATCTAAGCCTTTATTAATACATATAAAAAACCCAGCATTTGCTGGGTTTAATAAAAATGAAGAGTAGTTTATTTTATCAATTGTAAGCTAAATGGGTAGTTAAACTCTTTACCGTCATTAGTTTTGATTGCGCCAATCACCACCATAATAAACGAGAAAATAGCGACTATAGGTAATAGAATTACCCCGATAACTGCAAACATCAAAATCAAACACACTATATATGCTATGAACATAGTGATTTGAAAGTTAAGCGATTTACGCCCATGTTCAGCCACTAATGGCATTTCGTCTTTTTTTATTAACCAGACAATCAGCGGACCGATGATACTACCCATAGGTATAATAAATCCGGCTAATGCGCTTAAATGACATAACATCGCCCACATACGCTCATCTTTACTCGTTATAACTGGTTCAACCTGTTGATTATCTTCCATTACCATCTCCTTATTTCGTTAATACCTATATGCTGACCTTTTTCAGTCTTAATGTCTAGATTTTAATCAGCGTCGTCGATACTGCTAAGCTCGAGCAAGTGTGCAAAACCACAACACTTAATTTAGACAAAAAATTAAGGCGTAACCTAAGTCACGCCTTAATTGTAAAACACTAAAATCAGTTATTACTTTTTAATACCAGCTAAATCTAAGATAAATGCATAATTTAGAGCTGTATCTTGAAGGCTTTTAAAACGCCCAGATGCGCCACCATGGCCTGCTTCCATATCAATTTTAAACAGTAATTTATTATCATCGGTTTTAAACTCACGTAATTTTGCAACCCATTTTGCTGGTTCAAAATATTGCACTTGAGAATCATGCAAACCTGTGGTGACCAACATATTTGGATACGCTTGTTTACTCACTTGATCGTACGGTGAGTAAGACAGCATATAATCATAATATAGTTTGTCATTTGGGTTGCCCCACTCGCCGTACTCGTTGGTCGTTAATGGTAAGCTCGCATCTAACATAGTGGTCACTACATCAACAAATGGCACAGCCGCAACCATCCCCTGATAAAGCTCTGGTGCTTGGTTTGCCACGGCGCCCATTAATAAGCCGCCCGCACTGCCGCCCATCGCGAATATTTTATCTTGCGCACCATACTGCTGGGTAACTAAGCCTTTGGTTACATCAACAAAGTCATTAAAAGTATTCTTTTTATTGAGTAGCTTGCCATCTTCATACCAAGGACGACCGAGCATCTGCGAGCCACGAATATGCGCGATAGCAAATACAAAGCCTCGATCAAGTAAACTCAAACGGCTACTAGAAAAACTTGGATCCATGGTTGCCCCATACGACCCATAGCCATATTGTAACAATGGATTAGTGCCATCTTTTTTGAATTTATCTTTGCGATAAACTAAACTCACCGGTACTTTTACGCCATCTCGCGCAGTAATAAATAGTCGCTCCGATGCATAATTATCGGCATTAAAATCACCGATCACTTGTTGCTGTTTTAACAGTGTTTTCGTTGTGCTATTCAAATCGATATCATACGATGAACCAGGCGTCGTCATACTGGCATAATATACTCGTAAGCTTTCGCTATCTAATTCATTATTACCATATGTACTGACCATATAACTGCTGTCATTAAAGCTCAGCTGCTGTTCATCACCCGACTTTAAGTTGCGTATCGTTAAACGAGATTGCCCCATTTCACGCTCTTTATACACTAAATGGTCAGTGAACAAATCGATGCCTTCAAGCTTAATATCATCACGCGCGGCGATCAGTGTTTGCCAATTCGCTTTGTCGTGCGCTTTATCTTTATCCACCGTCATTAGCTGAAAGTTTACTGCGTTAAGGTTAGTGACTATGTAATAAGTATCACCGAGTTTAGCAATATCATATTCTAGGTTTTCTTCACGTTCAATTAAGCGCTTTGGCTGTGCCTTGACGTCATTAGCATCAATTACCGACACACCTGAAGCGTTAGTACTGCCATGCCAAATATAAATTTCTTGTTTGTCTTTACTCTTACCAAGGCCAGTGTAATAACTTGTGTTAGTCTCTTCGTACACTAACTCATCTTGTGCTTGTGACGTACCTAAGGTATGGCGATAAACCTGATAACCTAGCAATGTCTGTAAGTCTTTTTTAATGTAATAAAAAGTTTTATTATCATTCGCCCAGACGATATCACCATCTGTCCCTTCGAGCTTATCTTCTAGTAATTTACCGGTCTTTAAATCTTTCACTAAAATAGAGTAGATTCGTCGACTTACCGTGTCTTCACCATATGCTAATAAGTGACCATTTGGGCTGACAGATAAACCTGTTGCCGCGAAATAGTCATGGCCTTTTGCCAACTCATTTACATCTAATATAACGTGTTGATCAGTGCCCTTATCATCGCTACTGCGAACATAAGTCGGGTATTCATTATCCCCTCGCGTTTGCGATGAATAATAATAATCGCCACTTTTAGTTGGCACGGAGTCATCATCTTTTTGAATGCGCCCTTTTAACTCTTCAAACAAAGTAGTTTGTAAAGCTTTAGTATGCTTTAGCATCGCATCAGTATAGGTATTTTCTGCATTAAGGTGTGCTATGACAGCTGCATCTTTTCGTTCATCGTCACGCATCCAATAGTAATTATCGGTGCGCGTATCACCATGAATAGTCATTTCGAAAGGGATCTTATTGGCTACCGGTGCAGTTACATTAACCACTGCAGCTTCACTCTGTACAGCCTCGGATTTTATATTATTTTGTTCTGGAGCTTTATTACAGCCCGCTAAAATAGCTAACGACAAAGCCGCTAACGCAAATGATTGACGTGTTTTCATAGTATTCCCTAGAGTTATTATTATTCCACTACTAGCAATATATCTAACTAGCTGTTGATTACCTATATTAGTTTGTAAAGCAATGTAAAAAGGGAGCCTAAGCTCCCTTTGTTTGATTAACTTTGCTCGTTAATCACTGATAATTAAAATGACTAACTAAACAATTAATTACTTTTGTTTTCGGCGGCGCACAAATGCAAATGGTGCAATAAGCAATGTTAACCATGCTAGTGAACCGCTGTCACCGTCATTATTATCGTCATCTTTGCCCACAATATTCTTTACTCGTACTTCAACATCAACAGCTTTAGAGTTATTACCCGCACTATCAACAGCGATAACACTAAATGTAAAGTTACGCTCATATTCATAATCAATACTACCTACAACAACAATTTCACCCGCAGCATTAACAGTGACTAAGTCAGTGCCTGACACAATAAACTTAGTAACAGGACTTACATCAGCATCTGGATCACTAAAGTTAAGTTTACCAATCACAGTGCCAAGCGCTGTATTTTCATCAACACTAAAGCGTTGATTATCAGCAATAACTGGCGTGTTTTCTAATGCGTCTTGCGCTACAGTGATTGTTACTTCAACAGCTGCAGATTGATTACCAGCACTATCCGTTGCGCTAACCATCAGCTTTATCTCAGGTGTTGCATCATAATCAACGTCACCCGCCACTGTGATTTGGCCAAGTTCATCAATTGCAATACCGTTATGACCTGCAACTGTGTAGCTTACAATTGGTGTTACTGCTGTATCTGGATCAATAGCACGTATTTGACCAATCACAGTGCCTACCACTGCATTTTCTTGCACTTTAAAAGTTTGCCCGGCTTCGATAATTGGCGCAACTTCTGCTCCTTCATCAGCGACATTTAACACGTTAATCGTCACAGTTTCAGCAGCTGACTGATGACCATCTTCATCAATTGCGACTATCTCTAACGTAATAGTACTTTGCTCTTCAAAATTAAGTAGTTGAGCAACGGTTAGCATCCCCGTATTATCAATCGTGATTGCATCACTTCCCGCTACAGTAAACATAGTGATTGAACTGTTATCTGGATCTGTGAAAGCTAATTGAGCAAATGCGGTAGCTACTGGGGTGTTTTCTGCAACAGAGAATACTTGGCCAGAATTTATAATTGGGGTTACTTCGCTCGCTTCATCTGCAACATTGGTAATGTTAATAGTAATAACAGCTGGCTCTGATGTATTTCCCAAAGTATCGATGGCAACAACGACTAGTTCAGCGATGTGCTTACCAACTTCAAAATCAACTAACTCGCTGTTTGATACAAGAATTTGCCCTTTATTATCAACACTAAAGCCTTGATGAGTTTGCGATTGCACATAAAACTCAGCAATCGCTAAATCTCTATCTGATTCCACAACACTCAAGGTGCCAACGAGATGGCCGTTTTCCGCATTTTCAACAACATCAAATGATGCATTTGCAAGCTTAGGAGCCTGCGTTTTTGGTAACACTAAGTCTTCAGCAGTCACTAGTTTCAGTACATCTTGTAATGACGATGCTGTAAAAGCAAATGGCGCACTAGCATTCACAATCGCTTTTTCACCTGGCGCAAGTTGATTTACGACTGTATCACTGCCATCCACCGCAGTTAAACTCACTGACGCTGAAGAACTAAAGGTCGTAGCGCCAACTAGACTATCTGTTTCAAAGTACACGCCGCCACCATAAGATGGATAGCCTACAGATGCCTTAATATTTAACGGATCACCTAAATTATCACGTGTTAACCCAAGTGTGCTGCTACATACCGAGAAGGTAATAGTATCTGCACCGGCTGATTGATATAACGGTGTCAAAAACCGAAGCGTTTCTGCGCCAGCGTCATCGATAGTACCAATAACAGTACGTGAACGCCCTGGCGAAGTCGTTTTACGACCTCGGTCATTGTAGTTCTGCATAAGGAAGTCATAGGCACCATCGTTGTTGGTGTCTATATCTAAACGATAACCTGCTTGGAATACATGAGTGATCTCATCACGTAACTGAATCGATGCTGTAACTAATACACCAGATTCACATCCTTCAGCTGCTATTGCATTGAATGTAGTTGCAAGAATATTGAACGGTGCCTCTGCTGCTGACTTAACTTTACCAGTTGCAACAATATTTTCTGTCATTGTTGAAACTGTTGTTGCCCCAGTATTCTCAACGATAAGTTGCATCTCATTACCAACCACTTCCGGAGCAATACTTAATTCACTAGCCGCTTTTGGTAGCGCATGGTAAACAACATGTAGCGCATAATCTGAATCAGTGTCATCCACATCGTCAAACACTAAGGCGCCGTCAAACTCTGCGAGCGTTAATGCGGCGCTTCGTGCAGCTACCGATTCGGCATCAAATGGGTTTTCCAGTTTCCACTGATGCAATTTACTGGGATCAACAGTTAGCGTTACATCAAACTCTGTAGTTTGACCTGCGGGAATTGTTACGCTGGCTGGAATATCCCAACTGATTGCGCCACTGTTTTTATCATTTGCGTAACGTGCTTCAGTCCGTAATTTGTAGGTTTTTTCTTGTGTCGAGAAATTTTTCACGGTGACTGTTTTGCTGATTGACCTAACGCCAGTAAAGTTTTCTAAGCCAAACGATAATGCCGCTTGTTTAGTTTTAAACTCGGTATTATCAACCCATGCTACAACAGGCAGATTAACCGCTTTTTCAACGTTAACTAAACCAGCACCAATCATACTAATTGGTGCTAATTCAGAATCTGGATTTGTGCTAAGCGGCTCATTAGTCACATTTAGATCTGCCGTATTCATTAATGTTGCTTTAATTTCAAAGGCATTACGCTGTGGGTGTGCTGCGCGTACTAACGCAACCGCACCGGCAGTAATCGGTCCTGAAAAGGATGTACCTGAGGCTGGAGCTAGTTGATCTTGCGTACCAGTTGCTGCAACCATAATGCTTGTACCTGGCGCTGTGATTTCAGGTTTTAATAAACCATCCATTGATGGACCGCGCGATGAAAAGGTTGCCACAGCACCTGATGTTACTTTACGCTCAACAACTAAGCTATATGCAGCTTTGCCTGATGCTTTAAGCTCCGCTTTTATCGCTGCCCCGGCAGCATAAGTAATGCCAATATTTGGGATAGTAACCGTGGCATCAAATCCACCCATTGAAGCAGGAGTACCGTCATCTTCGTTATTTGCAATAAATACAAACGATGCGCCGCGCTGTTGTGCATGCAGTACTTTTTTCGTGAAATTACATACACCACGATCTATAAGCACCGCTTTATTATTAAAATCGGTGTCTTCTGAAAATACTTCACAGCCATTTTGATTTGCGGTTGGGTAAACAAGTTCAGCATCGGTATCTGCCATAGCAAATGCGGTTTGCGGACCAAAACCTGAAACTTGAAAAACAACCTCTTCTCCAAGTACGGTACCTGAAGCAATCCCAATATCTAATGTTGGATGCGTCATCGCACCAACTGCAAGTGCGTTTGGCGTGGTACTTGGTCCCCCAATACGAAAAGGATGATCGCCATCATTGCCTGCTGAGATAACAACATTTACACCTAAATCAACCGCTTTTTGAATTAAGTATTGAGTACCTCCGTCAGTTTCAGTGCCACCAAACTCGCCACCTAAAGACATATTAATAACATCTACGCGGTCAGAGATATCGCCATCACCATTAGGATCCATTGCCGCTTCTAATGCTGATGCTTGTGCTGCACTTGGACAACCACCACCACACACTGAGTACACATATAACTCTACTTCAGGAGCAATTCCAGTAACAGAGTGAGAAACAGACGTACCATGACTGGTCGGTTCATCAACATCGGGGATCACGACTACAGGATCATGTTCAATTGGATCAGCATCGTCACGAATAAAGTCGTAGCCACCATGTACGATGCCTTGCGGCCAAGCTACAGAAGTAGGATCAGCTTGAGCTGCGTCATACGCCTCTACGGTACCCGCACCACCAAAAACGTTGTGCGTGTAGTCAACACCTGTATCCAGTACCGCTACCGTTTGACCTTTACCTGTTACAACCCCATTTGCAACCAATGGTGAAGCTTTTAAATAATCTGCAGATGCGGCGACATGTAATTCATAATCATACATTGGCAGCACTTTCTCAACTCGGTAGTCACGGGCAATTTTTTCTAACGCCTCAGGGCTTGCTTGTACAATCAAAGTAGGCGCCAGCACTTTAGTTTGGCCGATTACTTTTGTACCAAAATCTAGACTACTTAGTTCAATTGTCACTTCACTTTGCACTTGCTCAATTTGTGCAATGGTTGCACGGCTGTCACCTATTTGATAAATACCTTGCGCCATTAGATCGGCGGCGGTTGTCGCTCTTAGCACAATCATATGAGCTGATGGTAACTGTTCTTTAACTTCGGTTTCATTAAATGTAGCTGTAGAGAAATTATTGAGAGCGGTAATACTGTGTGCTGTTTGCACTGTTTGTGCATTTACCGATGCCGCCATTAGCGCTGATGATACTGCAATTGATAAGGCTGTTTTTGTTATTAACTTGTTAGACATAAATTCCTCTGATGAGATTATTGTTATTAAATGTCCCCAAAAAGAAACATTAAGTCCCGAATACTACACCAGCAAGAAACAAAAAAACAACATTGAAACAAAAAGTGTAACCGTTTTAGGTAATCACAATAAATTTAAAACAAAAAAAATACCGCCCAATGGCGGTATTTTCACTAAAGCTATATGCCTTTAGAGGCTATATTACTACTTTTGTTTACGGCGACGCATAAATGCAAACGGTGCTACAAGCAGCGTTAACCATGCTAGAGAACCAGAGTTGTCATTGTCGTCATCATCGTTCGCACGTAGATTGTTAACACCAACAACAACACTCACGGCTTTAGACACATAACCTTTGCTATCTTCAGCTTGAACACTGAATACGATTTCACGGTCAAATTCGTAATCAATTTCGCCAGCAGTAACAATTGTTCCATCTGGATTTACTGAAACTAAATGGCTACCTGATACAATAAAGCGTTCAACTGGTGACACATCAGAATCAGGGTCAGAGAATGCAAGAGTACCAATAGTTGTTCCTAAAGCAACATTTTCATCAATTCTGAAACGTTGATTCATCTCAATCATCGGTGCATGTGAATTAGGATCAATTTCCACGTTAAGCATTACAGTAACAGGTGCAGACTCTAAACCGCTATCATCAGTTAGCGTAACTTCTAACTCAAGTGTTGGCATTGCATAATGATTTAGGCTACCAGTAACGACTAATTCACCCATTTCATTAATTGCAATTACGTCAGAACCTTTAACACTGCCTGAAACAATCATCGTTGCTGAACTTTCGAAAAGCTCCGCTGCTAGTTTACCAATAACAGTACCTTCAGCTGCAGATTCAATCACGTTGAATTTTTGACCTTCAGCAACAACCGGAAGTTCATCAGCTACGTTATTGATTGTTACTGTAAATGTTACTGGTGCAGACTCAGTACCAATAACGTCAACAGCTTTTACTGTGATTGTAATTTCTTTAAGACCAGCTTCTGAGTCAATTAAATCAGTGTTATCAACAATGATATCACCAGTATCAGCATCAACAATAAGACCCGGAGCAGACATACTCAAAGTTTCAAAATAAGCAATATCAAGTGCTGCCTCAGCATCGAGTTTGATTGTGCCAATGGTTAAACCAGTAAGCATTGTTTCGTCGATTGCAAAATCTTCAATTACTAAGTTAGGTACTTTAGGTGCACCAGGAATATCTCGTGGCGCAGATAAATAAACTTTCGTTCCTGCAGGTGATGTAAGAGCAAACGCACCGCTAGATTTAACAACAGCTTTTTGACCTGGCTCTAGTTTAGTGATTGCATTATCTACGCTATCAGTCGCATACATTGTTACTGCAGGGTTCGCTGTAAACACAGTAGAACCAGCTGCACTATCTGTTTCGAAGAATACACCAGCCTGATAACTTGGGTAACCAACTGAAGCTGCAATATTAATTGTTCCTCCCAGCATGTTTGCATCTAATCCTAACAGATTACTACATCCAGAGAAGGTCACTGTATCTTCGCCAGCAGCATGATACATAGGTGTACCCCATTGCCATACATCCTCACCCGCCGCATCGATTTCACCAATTAATGTACGGCTGCGTCCAGGTATTGCAGCATCACGGCCAACATCATTAAGATTCATCATAAAGTGATCATAAACACCGTCATTATCAATATCGAGATTCATACGAACACCGACTTGACGCATATGGGTAATTTCATCTCGTAATTGAATTGAAGAGGTAATAAACACTCCAGAATCACATGTTTCAGATGCATAAGCAGCAAATGTAGTGCTAAGAATGTCAAAATCTATCTCAGCATTTTCAGGGCTAGATGCAACGACCTGCTCAGATGTTGGCTCTACAGCCAGCGCACCAACGTTCTCAACAACTAACTGCGTAGAACCATCGATATCTTCAAAAGAGAATTCTAACTCAGCACCGGCCTTAGGTAATGCATGATAAACAATGTGTAAGTCGTGATCCGTATCGGCTGTTGAAGTATCATCAAATACCAATGCGCCATCAAATTCAGCCATTGTCAGTGACGGACTACGAGCAGCTAGATCATCTTGGCTAAATGGGTTTTCTAATGTCCACTCATGAAGTTTAGATGGATCAACTGTCATGGTTACTTCGAATGTTGTTACCGTATTTGCCGCAACAGTTACACTACGTGGAATATCAAAGCTAACAGCACCTGTATCCACATCATTCATATAACGCTCTTCAATACGAAGGTCATATGTTTTGTCTGCATCAGAGAAGTTTTTCAGCGTCACTGTTTTTGTAAAGCTGGTTGTTTCTGTCATGCGTTCTAAACCGAATGATAACGCAGCCTGTTTAGTTTCATACTCATCATCTTCAACCCATGCTGCGACAGGTAAATTAACCGCCTTTTCAACATCCACTAAGCCTGCACCGATTAAACTAATTGGTGCAAGTGGTGAATCTGGGTTAATACTAATAGGATCTACGGTTACGTTTAAGTCAGCCGCATTCATGATTGTCGCTTTTATTTCAAACGCATTACGCTCTGGATGCGCTTCACGAACTAATGCAACAGCACCGGCAGTAATCGGACCTGAGAACGAAGTACCTGTTGCTGGAGCTAGCTGATCTTGTGTACCAGTTGCCGCTACCATAATATCAGTACCTGGCGCTGTAATTTCAGGTTTTAATAAACCATCCATTGATGGACCACGAGATGAGAATGATGCAACTGCACCCGCAGTCACTTTACGCTCAATCGTTATGGTATATGTTGGCATTTCACCGGCCGCTAAAGCAGCTTTCATTGCTGCACCTGCAGCAAAGTTAATGCCAACATTAGGAATTGTTACTGCAGCATCAAAGCCACCCATTGGAGCAGGCGTGCCATCATCAGTATTGTTTGCTATAAATACAAACTTAGCACCACGGTCTTGAGCATTTAATACTTTTGCCGTGAAATTACATGCACCACGGTCAATAATTACCGCTTTACCAGTAAAGTCAGTTTCAGCAGAGAATGCCTCGCAGCCATTTTGGTTTTCTTCAGGGTAAACAACTTCAGCATCGGCATCTGTCATTACAAACGCAGTTTGTGGACCAAAACCTGACGGCTGAATTGTGGTCTCTGCGCCTTCAATTGTGCCTGTTGCAACGCCAACATCATTTGTAGGATGCGTCATCGCGCCAACAGATAATGCGTTAGGAGTTGTAGAAGGGCCACCAATACGGAATGGGTTATCGCCATCATTACCAGCAGAAATAACAACGTTTACACCAGCCTCAACCGCTTTTTGAATTAAGAACTGCGCACCGCCACCGATGTATGTGTCACCAAACTCTCCACCTAAAGACATATTGATTACATCAACACGATCTTCTGAATCACCATCACCATTTGGATCCATAGCGGCTTCTAATGCCGAAACCTGTGCTGCACTTGGACAACCGCCGCCACACACTGAATACACGTATAGCTCCACCGCTGGTGCAATACCTGTTACTGAGTGAGATACAGATGTACCATGGCTTGTTGGTGCATCTTCTTCTGTAGGAGCGGCTGGATCATTTTCAATTGGATCAGCATCATTACGAATGAAGTCATAACCACCCATAACTTGGCCTTGTGGCCAATTTACTGTGGTAGGATCTGCTTGAGCTGCCTCATAAGCTTCAACGGTTCCTTCACCACCAAAAATTTTGTGAGTATAATCAATACCCGTATCTAATACTGCAACAGTTTGCGTTGCACCTGTAACTGTACCATTTACTACTAATGGCGACGCTTTGATGTAGTCAGCGGTTGCTGCAACATGAAGGTCGTAATCAAACATAGGTAAAACACGCTCTACGCGTGAGTCTTTTGCAATTCGATCTAGCGCACCTTGACTTGCTTGAACAATTAACGTCGGTGCCAAAATTTTAGTAGAACCAAGTACTTTTACATTACTATCAAGAGTAAATAACTTATCTTGAACTTGGCTTTGTAACGTTGCTACTTGGTCATAACTTTGACGAGCATCAGAAACATTATAGGCGCCTTGCTCCATCATATCAGCTGCTGTTTTTGCCTTTAAAACAACAAGGTATGCTGAAGGTTGATTTTTATTAACAATATCGGTCTGTGATACTGGTGTGTAGCTAGTATTCTTAAGTGCGCTGTTATTTATAGTATTTGCATTTACAGCACCTGCAACTAAGATGCTTGTTACAGCGGTTGCAACCGCCGTTCTTTTTATTAGATTCTTAGACATGATTTCCCCTGGGATATGTTATGTATTATTGTACTTATTGATGATCATAAATTAAGTGCGAGACTAATATAGAACTTCAACACCCAAAATGACAACAATTCGATTACATGTAAATTACAAAAAGCAATGTGAAAATTAACAAATTGACACTAAGTGACTGTTTTAAATAAAAAAACAATCAAAAAAATAAATGTAAATCTTTGTAAACGGAATAATTAAAATCTACCAATGTACCTAAAAGGAAAGCAATGAACTCTGATGTTATAAATATTCTAACAATGGCAAAAGTAATCCAAACAGCCGTTGCGCCAGTTTTTTTAATTACTGGTATTGCTGCTACGCTGGGGGTTTTATCTAATCGCTTAGCTCGAATTACCGACCGTGCTCGTCAACTTGAACGAAAATTAAAGGTAAGTACCGATGAAGAATTTAATTCATCGCTAACAACCGAGCTACGAGCACTGCTGAAACGCTCTCGCTGTATCCATATTGCCTTTAGTTTAAGTGTATTAAGTGCGGTACTTGTTTGCGCCGTGGTCATGCTGTTATTTTTGTCTCATATTCAATCAGTTAATTTAGGTGTTTCCATCGGCAGTTGTTTTGTTGGCGCAATGGCACTACTTATTTGTGCATTTATGTCTTTACTGGGTGAGGTGTTTTTAGCTACTCGTAGTATGCGCAGAGGAATGATCTTTGCTGATATTGATATCAATAATTAAGATACAATCTTAGTTTTATAATTCAATAACAGTTCAGTTTAACCGCAATATACTTGAATAATCTGACTTGCTGATATACAACAGCAACTGTACAAGCAATGAATTACATATAAGGGGCAAAAGGAATGAAGTTAAAGCAATTATTTTTAGGTGCAACACTTTGTGCACTAACATTTGGTGCAACAGCAAACTCTGTATTTGAAGAGCCTAGTGACGCCATTGAGTACCGCCAAGCGGCATTTTCAATGATCCGTGTCCAAATTGGTGATATGGGTGACATGCTAAAAGGCAAAGTACCTTTTGACGCAGAACAGTTTAAGCATCGTGCAAATAATGCTGCTGCATTATCAAAAATGCCATGGGAAGCATTCGTTGCAGGCAGTGATAAAGGTGACACATCTGCATTACCTGCTATTTGGAGCGATAACGAAACCTTTATGAAAAAAGCAGCAGCATTTCAACAATATGCTGACGAACTAGCCGTTGCCGCGAAAACAGGCGATAAAAAAGTAATTGCTAAAGCATTTGGCCCATGGGCTAAAGGCTGTAAAGATTGCCACACATCATTTAAAGACTAATCTTTAATGCGATCATCTTAAAACTAAAACGGCGCTAAATTAGCGCCGTTTTTGATCTGTTAAACAGTTTAACTAAACAAGTAAGCCACAGGCTCTGCGCCCCATGTCATCAGTAATGCCGCAAATACAACGACAAGAATAATTATCGCAGTCCACGGTGATTTTGTTAGCTCTTCATTACTATCATTATTTTTTTCAGCGGCATAGCCCGTAACCATTGCTTTGACTAAATTTTTACCTTTCATGCGATAAATTACAATTGCCACAATATGGAGAATAATCGCGTACAACAATAAATCAAAGTTCTTATGATGCACCCAGCCGGCCCATTCAACTACATTACTTGATACATACTGCACTAATGGGCCATCTGTCAAAATGTCATCGGTGGTCATTAAGCCGCTTACTAACTGCGCCAGTAATAAAATAAAAAATGCCAACACCATGTAGCTGCCCGCTGCGCCATGGCCTGGTTTATTATCTGTTTGTTTAAATGATTTTAGTGCTGCGCTAGGTGAATGAAACAATGCACTTAACTTAGCTGTTTTGCTACCAATCAAGCCCCAAATAAGACGTGTTACTAGTAGCGCTAAGGTGAAAAAGCCAGCCACAAAGTGTAATTCCATCATGCCTTCTTCAGCACTAAAATACAGCGCCGCAATTGCAATAACTAACAACCAATGGAAACTGCGAATAAACCCATCCCATACTTTAATTTTATGCATGCTTAACCTCTTTTGCGTAAAAGCTTATTATTTCAAACTTTTGTTAATTTAGCATCTTTGCTGTTCAGGGTTAATTGATCTATGGCAGACTAAGGGCATTAATTACCGTAATGAATAATATTAATGACACTTAGCACCAAACGCGCACTCCTAAAAGGCTTTTTAGATATGCTACCACTGTGTTTAGCAGTGATCCCTTGGGGGATTTTATGTGGTTCACTGGCAATTCAAAATGGCTTTAGCGCATTTGAAACCCAAGCCATGTCATTATTAGTGTTTGCCGGTTCCGCCCAACTAGTCGCTATAGAGCTAATGGCTGGCAATACGCCTTTATTAACTATTTTATTCACCACCTTCATAATTAGCTCACGGCACTTTTTATACGGCTTAGCGGTGCGTCATAAAGTGATTGATCAGTCGCTACGCTGGCGCTTACCGGTAAGCTTTGTACTCACTGATGAGCTGTTTGCGTTTTCCCATCATCGCAAAGCTTATCGAACTAAAACTCGCTTGATCTACGCGCTCAGTGCCGGCTTTAGCTTTTATATTACTTGGAACTTGTGGACATTAATTGGCATCGTAGCGGGCAGTCTGCTACCTGATCTCACTAATTTAGGCTTAGACTTTGCTATTGCTGCAACTTTTATTGCATTAGTAATTCCTGGTATTAAAAATCTAGCTACATTGGCAACGGTTGTAAGCGCTGGTGTTGTGGCTACCGTTTTAAAAAGCCAGGGGTTTGAATTATGGTTAGTAGCTGCGGCACTATCGGCGATGACTATCGGTTACCTTATTAGCCGTATCCAAGGTAAATTGGAGCATAATTGATGATAACAACTATTTTACTTATGGCATGTATTACCTTTTTTACCCGTTACTTATTTTTACATCGTGACCTACCATTTAAAGTTGGCCCGAAAATGCAGCAGTTTTTAAGTTTTAGCGCACCGGCGGTACTTACCGCGATTTGGGTACCTATTGTGTTTGTAACAGACGAGGGGATAAATTTAGATTGGCAAAACCCATACCTCAGTGCGGCAATAGCAGCTATTATTGTCGCATATAAAACGCATAACATTTACTACACAACACTGGTTGGTATGGGTTTATTTTTGATCTTAAATTAGCGCATTTGTAATGCGCTAAAAGTAGCCTTAAACGCTGGCTAATAAAATTGCACGACTCTTATCAAGCGTGACTTGCTCTCGCTCACCGAGTGCCGTCATCCCATGGCGCTCTAGTTGCGCAACAATTTTGTCTGCGACTTCTTCACCTAAGTTATAATCACTTAAACGCGTTGGCATATTAACACTATGAAAAAACGCTTCTGTTGCTGCAATCGCTTGCTCAATAGCCGTATCTTCATCGCTAATATCAAGGCCTAAAACACGCTCTGCGTATTGTAAGATTTTACCGCGCTTAGTGTCTTTTTGCTCCGCCATCATGCGCGGTAGTACAATTGCCAAGGTTTGTGCGTGATCAAGACCATAAACCGCTGTCATCTCATGGCCTAACATATGCGTTGACCAATCTTGTGGCACACCAGCACCAATTAAACCATTCAATGCCATGGTTGCTGACCACATAATGTTAGCGCGTACTTGGTAATTATCTGGCTCACTGAACGCTTTCGGTCCTTCTTCAAGTAAGGTCATTAAAATACCTTCAGCGAAACGATCTTGAAGTTTTGCACCTACATCATAGGTCAAGTATTGTTCCATGGTATGTACAAACGCATCAACAATACCGTTTGCCACTTGACGTTTTGGTAATGAGTAAGTCACCGCAGGGTCGAGTACTGCAAATTGTGGCTGTACTAATGGACTCGCAAAAGGCAGTTTATCGTGGCTATCAAGGTTTGAAACCACACTAAAAGAATTTGATTCAGAACCCGTTGCTGGCAAAGTCAATACAACACCTAATGCTATTGCTGATTTTACCTCACCGCCTTTAGCTAGAATATCCCATGGCTCGCCGTCATAATTAGCTGCTGCGGCAATAAATTTACTACCATCAATTACCGAACCACCGCCTACAGCAAGAATATAATCAACTTGCTTTTCTTTAACCAAAGCAACGGCTTTCATACATGTTTGGTAACTTGGGTTAGGTTCAATACCGGCAAATTCAAACCAAGTGTGTTCGCTTAACGCCGCAGCCACCTGATCATAAATACCATTACTTTTAATACTGCCACCGCCATAAGTAACAAGTACCTTTGCGTCTGCCGGGATCTCATTTTTGATTAAGGCAATTTGCTGTTCGCCAAAATGAATCTTGGTTGGGTTTGCAAAACTGAAATTTAACATGCTTGCTCCATTGCTTTGAGGTGCTCATTATTTAGTGTGAGCTAAAATTTGCTGACCACCTAATTGTAGGGATTTAAGCATTAATTTAAAGACTAAGCTCAGAGAATCACTTTTGCACAGCTGCAACAATAGATGGTATAAACTATAATTACTTAATATTTGAGAACTAAATTATGTGGCATGGCCTTGATGAATTTTTACATGTGGTTGAACATGGCAGCTTTACCAAAGCAGCCAAAGTCATGGAAGTATCAACTTCCCATATAAGCCGCCAAGTACAGCAACTTGAAAACCGCTTAGGCTCATTGCTATTTCAACGTACCACCCGAAAAATAAGCCTCACCGATGCCGGCCGCGAATATGCCGTAAAGCTCAAAGCAATTAAACAAGAGCTAATTGATGCTAATAATCAACTGCAAGGTGAGCAACGTAAACCCAAAGGGGTCATTAGAATTTCTGGTGCTGGTGAATTTGTTGCATGTCATGTAGCACCTAAAATTGTTGAGTTTGTAAAACGCTACCCTGAGGTCGAAGTAGATATGGACTTCAACAATCGTAATGTCGACTTAGTTGAAGAAGGTTTTGATTTAGCGATCCGTTTTGGCCGCATGCAAGACTCTAACTTAATTGCACGACCACTTAGCCCGCGAATCATGACTCTCGTTGCCAGTCCAGAATATTTAGCACATCACCCAACCCCAACTACGCCTCAACAATTAACCGCTCATAATTGCTTAATTGCCATGGGGAAACGTTGGCGATTTAATTTTGCCGGCGATATTAAAGAGGTAAAAGTTGCCGGCAACTGGCGCAGTAACCATCCGCGCGCACTATTATCTGCGACATTAGCAGGCTTAGGCATTGCCCATTTAGCCACTGATATTGTTGATAAGTATATTGAAAACGGGCAACTAATTACCTTACTTGATGAGTTTCAGGTAACAGACAATGCCTCTTGGTTAGTGTATCCACGTAAAGATTTAATGCCATACAGAGTGCGATTATTGATTGAACATTTACTCAAAAGCTTTAATCATGCAAGTTAAAATAAAATGGTCTATGCAATGTGATGATAATTTAAGCTGTATGTCTATCACAACTCAGGATAGAATTTAACAAACAACAATAACTAGAGAGCAACATGAACGACTTCTATCAACTTTCAGCCAGCAATTTGCAAGGCCAAAGCATTGATTTTTCAGATTTCGCAGGCAAAGTTGTGTTAATTGTCAACACTGCCAGTAAATGTGGCTTCACTCCACAGTACGAAGGTTTACAACAATTACATGCAAAATACGCTGATCAAGGGTTAGTAATTATTGGTTTTCCGTGCAATCAATTCGGCAAACAAGAGCCTGGCGGCGCAAAAGAAATAGCGCAAGGTTGTTTAATTAACTACGGTGTTGATTTTGTGATGATGAGTAAAATTGATGTTAATGGCGAAAACGCCCACCCCGTATTCAGGCATTTAAAATCAGCATTACCTGGATTTTTAACCCGCAAAATAAAATGGAATTTTACTAAGTTTTTAGTTGGCCGTGACGGCGAGGCAATTAAACGCTTTGCACCATTTACCAAACCGCAGCAAATCGAAGGTGCTATTATCAAAGCCCTTAAAAGCAGTAATATCTAAACTCTAAAAGCAATAAAGAGGCAAATTGCCTCTTTATTTAAATTATCTCTTAGTCGTTTAAATACTCATCTAAGTCATCATCGCCCAAGTTTTTACGCAAGCGTTTTTGCTCAAGGTAGTCTTCCAACTTTTTCTTAACCTTTTGCTTATTCTTGTCGTGTTGATTACGCCCGACCATTTCGTACTCGTCTTCAACAAAATCGTCATCTAGCGCATCGTAACTAAATGTCTTACCCACAACCCACTCCATAAAGTGTTTGAGACCAATTAAGGATTTTTATCACTATCATTGGTAAATTAAAAATGTTCAGCACTATTTCACCGTATGAAAAAGCACCAAAATAAAGCCATAACGCGATTCTAAAATAGTGTTATGTCGATATTGTGAATAAATAGCGCTAAATTTGAGTTCTGGAAAGTGAGAGTTTTTTATCGAAACGATAAGTATATTTTATGTATCAATGTAAATTAGTCAAAATGACTAAAAAATGGCTTTTTTATAACATCCTAATACAATTTAAAAATAGTAAAAAACAATTAACCCTTTGTTTTTATTTACTAATAATTATTGGCACTAAACTTGATATGTATTAAATACGTTAAATGCGTACTGGTCATAATCAACAAATTAGCAGGAAATAAAAATGAAAAAATTACTATTAATAAGTTCTTTATTCATTGCCACAGGGGCAATGGCACACAATGACAATGAGACGAATATTTCTTTTAGCGGCGACACATGTGACGTTGAATTTAAAAATGATGTGCGTATTAAGCCAAATGAATTAGAAATTTTTACAGCTGATAACCACACTATGACTTTTATAAATAGTGGCGAGTTAATGATTGATGGCCAAACTTTGACACTCAACAGTCAACAACACCAAGCTATCAGTAATTATTCAGACAGTCTGCGTAGCCAATTACCAGAAGTCGCGAACATTGCTCTTGAAGGCGTTAAAATTGCCGGGGTCGCCATTGAAGAAGTCGCCAATGCATTTAATATCGATGGCCTAGATAGCATTAATGAATTAATGGCTGATATTCAGGTAGAAGTACAAAACACCTTTTACCAACAAGGCGCTTTTGTAATGGGCCAACAAAGCTTTAGCCAATTTGGCGAAAACTTTGAAAGCCAATTTGATGAGCAAATAGAAAGCGCTGTACAAGCTGCGATGATGCAATCGATGGGTAGTATTTTAATGGCTGTAGGTTCAGAACTAATGGGCTCTGGTGGCGATATGCAAGCCTTTGAACAACGCATGGAAAATATGGGAGCTGAAATTGAAGCCAAAGTTGAGCAACAAGCTAACCAACTTGAAAAACGCGCTGATGCACTGTGCGGTAATTTTTCAACCATTGCTGATCAAGAGCAACAATTAGTTAAACTAGTTCCAGAATTGAAAGACTACCAATTATTTAGTTATAAACAAAATAACTAACTTGAACTCAGGTTCTAAACGCTAAAAGTTTGATATCCCTTTAGCAGCACTCTTTTTTAAAGGTGCTGCTTTTTTATGCCATGCTATTTCTTCGCTAAATGCACTAACTCACCTAGCTTTATAATAGCTTGTTCAATTTTTTCACCCCATGGCAAACCATAACTTAATCGAATACAACTGCGATATTTATTAGTGGCTGAAAAAATATAGCCAGGAGTAATGCTAATGCCACTTTCTAATGCCAGTTGAAATAGTTTTACACTATCGTAAGCCGCACCTAAATCAATCCAGATCACACATCCGCCTTGCGGATCGCTGATCCTAGCGGTACTCGGAAAGGCCTGTTGTAAACACCAGATCATTCGTTCTTTATTAGAACGTAGACGCTGTCGCAGTAGTTTTATATTACGATCATAATCACCACTAACTATAAATTCATATAACGTCCATTGATTGATCAATGAAGTAGAACAACTCAATGCACGCTTATAGCGACGCGCTTTGGCAGCAAACTTTCCGGCAATCAACCAGCCAACACGATAACTCGGCGCCGCAGTTTTAGAAAACGATGCACAGGTTAATACCAACCCTTTTGTTGAGTAAGCCTGAGCGGGTGTACCGCGCTGCGGGGTAAAATGTAAATCACCATACACATCATCTTCAATTAGCACCACATCTTGAGATTCCAATAACTCTACTAATTGTTTACGCTTATGATCAGGCATAAAACTACCCACAGGATTATTGATCGAAGTAGAGAACACACAGGCTTTAATATCGTGATCATGTAAAGCCTGGCTCAGATCATCAAGCCAGATCCCATCATCAGGACACAGCGGGATCTCGAGCGCCTTGAGGCCCAGGCTTTCGATCAATTCAATGATACCAAAATAACAAGGTGACTCGATCGCCACCACATCACCTACTTTAGTGACACATTTTAGCGCGATCGCCAGTGCTTCTTGAGCACCGTTGGTGATCACAAGTTCTTGCGAGTCAACACCAATGCCAAAATCTAAATAACGATGGATTAACTGCTTTTTCAATGGTGCAAAACCATCCATCGCACCATAATTTATGGCGCGACTGCCGGCAATCGACATAACCCGGCGCATCGTACGACTTAGCATTTTATCAGTTGGAGCGGCAGCAACAGGATTAGCAATGCCAAACGGTACGACATCGGCTTGATGAATTGCATCATACACTTGCTCAATTAATACCTGCATGTTGACCGAAACTGGCTCACGATTGAGTTTAACCCGCTTTGGCCGCGCTAACTGGGTATGTGCCGTTTTTAAAAAATAGCCTGACTTTTCTCGTGCTTCAACCAAACCTTGTGCCTCAAGTGATTGGTAAGCCAATTTCACCGTCGGAATACTGACATTCAGCTTAGTGGCCATTTTACGTAATGAGGGGAGTTTTTCGCCTGGTAATAGTGTCCCCTGCTCACTCAGCTCACGCACCAGCTGCATTACTTGCTGATATAAAAAGTCATGGTTGGTTTTGCTGATCACCAGCGACATAGTAGACACCTTAAAGCCGTACAATCTGTATAGGTTGCATTTATAGTTTTCTGTGTATGTTAAGTATACAGAAGTATCTTAAAATAAACACTTAATCGACATAATGGACCAAGGCCATGAAAAGTATCGTGCTTTATGCACTAACCGTTTTAATTTGGGGCTCTACCTGGCTCGCAATCGAATTTCAACTTGGCGATATCGCCGTTGAAGTTTCACTATTTTATCGCTTTAGTTTGGCTGCAATTCTAATGTGGGTATGGGTGAATATTAAAAAATTACCGATGAATTATAGTCGTCGCGATCATGGCTTTTTCGTATTACTAGCACTGTGTAACTTTGGCCTTAATTACTTAGTACTTTACTGGGCACAACATTATTTAACGTCAGCCATGGCATCAATCGCCTTTTCAATGTTGTTATTAATGAACATTGTAAATACCCGATTATTTTTTGGTAAACCCATCGCTAAACGTATTTATACGGGTGCATTGATAGGGGTATTGGGCATCATCAGTCTGTTTTGGCCACAATTACAGCAGTTCGACTTGAGTAATGGGGCGTTGGTCGGTTTGCTACTTGCCTTAGCTGGCACCTTTGTGGCTTCATTAGGGAATATGATCAGCGTACGTAACTCTCAACAACGTATTGGCGTCATGCAGGGCAATGCATGGGGCATGTTATACAGCGCTATTGGTTTATTTGTATATGTAATCATCAGCGGTGCCGATTTTAGCCTGTCGGCCCCAGCAAGCTACTGGTATTCATTAGTTTATTTATCGGTGTTTGGGACGGTTATTGCATTTGCATGTTACTTTGCACTACTAAAAAATATCGGCCCAGAACGTGCCAGCTATGTGATTGTGTTATTTCCATTAGTTGCAGTGACTTTAAGTACATTATTTGAAGGTTTTAGTTGGCAAGCCAATACGTTTATCGGCTTTAGTTTAGTACTGCTTGGTAATGCTATTGTACTGACTCCAACAAAAAGAATTAAAGCGTTTATTGAGTCTAATAAAGCATCATTTGCTAATAAACGCTCCATCCCCAGTTAGAATGCGTATATACGCAACTAACGCCAAAAGCGCCTACTTGTTAGGCGCTTTTTTATTACTAACATATTACTCGTCATTTAACATTGCGGCATACAAAAACGCAACGCGAGCGGATGAATAGTCACCACCGCAGGGGTAACGCCTACCAGCTCACCATCTGCTTCGATTGGTAAATCAGGCGTATTTATATAAGCAATTTCTAAGCGCTGGTAGTTGAGCTCTTTCATACCGTGGTGTTTACGTAGCAATAAGCGCACAAAACTGTAGAGGTTACCTAACAAACCACGCGTAGGCACGCGATAGCACTCTAAATAGCCACTATTCAATTGTGCTTTTGGCGCTATCATCAACCCCCCACCAAAATAATGATGATTTGCAAATACAGTAATCAAATTACCATATTCGCATTGCTGCCCTGCAAAACTCCCAGCCAAGCGAGAAGGCTGATAAACGAATAAACACTTAAAGCCAGCTAAACTATAACTTAAAGCGGATAATGCAGGCTTGGTTTGCAATGCCTGTACTACATGCGCATCAAAGCCAACCCCCGCAATATTAATAAAGTAACGGCTATTTATTTGGCCAATATCGATTTTTACTTGATGCTCACTAAAAATAGCATTACGCCAAGCTGAGTTTGAACAGCCAAAGCCGCGTGCAAAATCATTACCCGTCCCCTGAGGCAATAACGCCAACGAGCAACTCAATCCCATCAATGCGTTTACAGCCAAATGCAGGCTGCCATCACCACCGAGCACAACAACGCGCTTTTGTGACTGAGCCAAAAACGTTATTTTTTGGCAATCATTAGTAAAATGTCCTGTGGTGTAAAAAACAGTGTAACTAATTTGACGTTTTTGACACTGCTCTAATAACCAAGTGCAATTTTTTTTATGTTTTTTTTGCGTACTTGGTTTAATAATTATTAGCATCTGGATACCAGCCTATTCAAAAGTAGGAAAATAGACATATTCAAAAAATAAATTAATCTGAATAATTAGTCACTTTATTTATTATCTAATGCATTAAAATATCAGTGGCAGTGTAATATTGCTTTTAAACAAGTGATTTAGGCGAATTTAAATTTCATAACCATGCATAATACTCAGTACGCACTATCTGAATAATACCTTAATAAAAACAATTCGGATTAGTTATTTCTATTCGAACACCCTAATTTTTATCGTTTTATTTTTGTGCAAAAAAAGCTCAGAATAGCCGTGTTGTCAAAACAGACATAACCCGGAGCAAAGTAATGAACCCAGTAAATACATTAAACGAAAATGCAGCTACCCATGTTGCAGTAAAATCGACCAACCGCAAAGCAAAAATGCTTGCCAGACTTAACCGTTTCGGCAAAAAGCTAGCTCTTGGCGGCGCAGTTCAATACAAGTAATCACCCAACCATGATTACTTTAGCGGTGCAGCAAACACCCAACCACTAAATGAAACTACTTATTTAGCTCCCTAGTTTGCTGCAACCCCTTCTTTAAACTCCCTAAAAACTCCTTTTTTATAAAAAAACCTCTTTTTTAGAACAAAAAAACAGCAAACGATCTTTTTCCTATTTACACACCCCAATCACCTGCGTATTATTCTTTCCCAACGGAGAGATGGCAGAGTGGTCGAATGCACCGGTCTTGAAAACCGGCAGGGGTTTATAGCCCCTCTAGGGTTCAAATCCCTATCTCTCCACCATTATTACGTTTTGGTGGTTCACTCGATTATCAAAATGACAATTTATGCGCCGGAGAGGTGGCCGAGTGGCCGAAGGCGCTCCCCTGCTAAGGGAGTATAGGGTTTGTAGCTCTATCGAGGGTTCGAATCCCTCCTTCTCCGCCATTTAATAACGAAAAAAGCCCCGCAATTTATTGTGGGGCTTTTTTTGTTGTTAAAAATGGCAGAAGGCGGGTGAGAACCCTCGACCAGGGTTCGATAAAATGTCAGGAACATTTTAGGCCGCTGCAAGCGTCGCGAAGCGATTGGTTACATGGACGTAAGCAAGCCCATCCCCACGTTTGACACAAATTTCAGAATGAAAAGCCTATTGTTTTATGTCCGTAACCTTTACACCAATGAAGGCGGGTGAGAACCCTCGACTAGGGTTCGACCAAACTTTGTCTGGAACAAAGTTAAACGCACGCAGTGCGGCCAGAAAACTAAACTCTAGATCCCTTCCGCTAAGTTGTGTAATGTAATATCAAATAGAACACATAAGTCAGCTCTTAAACCAAATTCAAAAATCGTTCTGACTTTTCTTTTTAAAAACAACAAAATATTTTCTAAGGCTACAAGTTGAATAATACCAATCGTGTTAAGTTACTGACCATTTATAGCGACAGATAAATGGAGTGATAACAAGGCGTAAATTTTGACATGTAGTTGTTCTACTTAAAAAAATTATAACGCAGTTAGCGCTTTATTTAGCTCGCTAGAATGGTTAAATATTTAAGTCGATTGGTATAACAGTGAGGACAAAGAAAGTGGTATTTTATATGCAGTTTTTACAACTGTATTATTGTACTTCCTTTTCAAAATCACTTTAATTTACACAATAGTTTCAGACCGACATGCCCCTTGTCTAAGCTCTCGCTGGGACAACATTGAAGTAGTTATTACTCCTTTTTCAGCATTCTTAATTTTAGCAATGTTGAGTTGTATTTGGTTGTTCCTTAGTTGTTTAAAATATAAAAAGAAAGTAGGTAAAGCAGCCTATCTAGTATTTTTTTTCGCAGCGATATTCTATTATTTTTGGTTTAAAGGTTTTTACGGCTTTTGGTTACTAATGGAGTATGAGCAGGACAAAATAACCCTATCTCAATTTTTTAACAAAACTGGGGGCGATGAGTTATTTAAATTATATGATGGGCATCACGAAATTCAGATATTGTGCCAACCATATAATCACAATGCAGATAAAAAACCGGATAACTAACTGTTACATCATAGTAATGCAATAGGTTGCTACCTATTAAATCAATACTTTAACCTAGTCTAGGTATTCTCTCGTAACGATTGGGTGAGCAGGTAAAAATTCATCGCAGATAAATGGTCTTGTATTGATACAAGCCTGTAGATTATTTTTTTGTTGTATGTTGTCGGGTTTCGCTGCGATCAAACTCACCTACAGTGCTTCTGCGTAAAACGGGTAAAGAGGCTAAACAGTCTCTTTATCTTAATAACCCAAACTAAACCCATCGGCATCTAAATGCGCCGGGAAACTTTGCTTAAAGAGCTCAAGCGGCTGTTTGTCCAAAGTGATAATAACAACATCAGCTTTGTTATCAGTAGCGGCTGCTAACGTATCACCTTTAAAGTCATACACTGCCGTGCCGCCATTGTGCGCGACGCCATTAGCATCATCACCAATACGATTAACGCCAATCACATAACACTGGTTTTCCATCGCCCGCGCCATTAGTAAGGTGTCCCATACTTTGCGCCTTGCAGCAGGCCAGTTGGCGACATTAACCATCACATCGTAGTCATTGCGATTGCGCTGAAAGACCGGAAAACGTAAGTCGTAACAAACTTGCGGTAGAATTCTAAAGCCATTAAGGGTGAACACTTCACGTTGCTGCCCTGCGGTTACAAAATCGCCCTCTTTGCCCAAGCAAAATAAATGCCGTTTGTCGTAATATTTCACTTCGCCATTGGGCCATGCCCAATAAAAGCGATTAGCTTTTTTATCGCCTTGAGTTACCAATACCGAGCCTGCAATTACCGCATTGCTTGATTTTGCCGACGCGATCATCCAATCAAGCACTTTGCCTTGCTTTAACTGATGATCCGGCTCTGCGCAATCAAGGTTAATAGCAAAGCCGGTGGCAAAGGTTTCTGGCAATAAAATAAGCTCTACTGATTTATCTATATCAGCTATTTTATTGCCAAAGTGTGCCAAGTTGGCGTCTTTATCTAACCAATTAAGCGATGTTTGTATCAGTGCTATGGTTAAAGTTGACATAAAATCTCCGCGGCTTGTAATAGCGTGGCGTCATTTTTGGCAAAGCATAAGCGAATAACTTTATCG
Organism: Pseudoalteromonas sp. SR41-8; assembly: GCF_014163915.1. NCBI lineage: Bacteria > Pseudomonadati > Pseudomonadota > Gammaproteobacteria > Alteromonadales > Pseudoalteromonadaceae > Pseudoalteromonas > Pseudoalteromonas sp. SR41-8. The sequence continues at coordinate 131,761 of NZ_JACJEE010000007.1, read as the reverse complement.
TTGCTTGGTTGCTGATAAAACACGCTTAGTGGAATGGCTGCAACGCCTGCTTGTTCTACTAACCACTGGCAAAATTCTACGTCATTTAAATCCGATACATCGCTGTAATCAAGCAGTAAAAAGTAGGTGCCTTCACTTGGTAAAATGGTAAAGCGGCTATCTTTTAGTGCTTTACTAAGTACATCACGCTTTTGTTGATAAAACTCACTGAGCTCATCCACATGCTCACCTTGCTGTTCTAACATATCGGCTAATGCATGTTGTGCCGGCGTAAAGCTTGAAAAAGTCACATATTGGTGAATTTTACGAAACTCGACCGCAAGTGCAGCGGGTGCGATGCAGTAACCCATTTTCCAGCCTGTGCTATGAAAAGTCTTGCCAAAGCTTGAGATCACAAAGCTGCGAGCAAACAATTCGTTATCACGCAGCACACTTAAATGCGGTTGCTGATCAAAAGTAATATGCTCGTATACTTCATCACTTATCAGGTATAAGTCATGCTTAATTACTAAGGCTTTTAGAGCATTAATATCGTGCTGTTTTAACGTTTTACCACTTGGGTTATGTGGGGTGTTGATTATAATAGCCCGCGTTTTGCTATTGATAGCCGCAGCCACCGTTTGCCAGTCAATTGCATAACTCGGAGCATGCAGAGCAATATTGACTGACTTACCACCGGCCAATTCAATCGCTGGCTGGTATGAATCATAAGCGGGGTCAAACACAATGACTTCATCACCTTCGCGCACCAGCGCCTGAATGGCAACAAACAAGGCCTCGGTCGCGCCAGAGGTTACCGTTACTTGCTGCGCGGCATCTATTTCAGTTGCATATTTTCGTTTTGCTAACTGGGCAATTTGTTGCTGCAGGCGCGGCACACCAGATGAAGGTGAATATTGATTAACTCCTTCAAGCACATAATGATTAAGCTGTTTTTTAAGTAGCTCAGGCGCATCAAACTCAGGAAACCCCTGCGATAAATTAATCGCTTCGAATTGATTTGCTAAAGCAGTCATTTGACTAAAAATACTGGTGCCTAAATTTGGCAATTTACTTTCAAACACTGGTTACCCTTAATGATGGTTTTGCGCCCAAAGCGATGCTATCATTGCTGTTAACAGATGTATAGCCGTCTAAAAAAGTATGAGGAATGTATGCATAACAATACCGCTATTTCAGAACTTATAGAAGCAGGAAAGTGGATCAGTCAACGTGGTTGGGTGCCAGCTACGGGTGGTAATTTTTCAGCGCGAACTAACACCGGTTTTGTGGTTACTGCCAGCGGTTTTGACAAAGGTCAATTAGGGTCGCATACCTTTATTGAACTGGATCATGTCGGTAATCGTAGCGCTAGCGCCGCCAAACCCTCAGCTGAAACCGAATTGCATTTGTGCATGTATAAACTTATTCCTGCTGCTAATTATGTATTGCACACTCATTCGGTTGCTGCGACGGTATTATCTCGGGTTATTAAAGGTCACAGCCTAGACTTACACGGCTACGAAATGCAAAAGTCACTAACCGGCATTACTTCACATTTAGACACCTTGAGTATTCCAATCTTTGATAACGACCAAGATATTGATCGCTTGAGTTTATTAGTGAGCGATCACCACTTACACACGCCTATTGAGCACGGCGTGCTTATTCGCGGCCACGGTTTGTATGTAGTGGGTCGCACTATTGGTGAAGTACGCCGTCAATTAGAAGGCCTTGAGTTTTTATTTGCATGTGAGATAGAACGCTTAAAATTAGTAGGATTAGAATCATGATCAAAGCACTGCTGACCGATATTGAAGGCACTATTACCCGTATTTCGTTTGTTAAAGACGTACTATTTCCATATGCCGCAAAGCAGCTCCCCGAATTTGTAAAAACTCATCAAGAGCAAAGCGCTGTAGCTGAACAAATTTATGCCGTAAAAGCGGTTATTGAACAGCCAGATGCCAGTATTGATGTCGTAATTAACACTTTACTTGAATGGATCCGTGACGATAAAAAAATCACTCCATTAAAACAGTTACAAGGTTTGATTTGGCAAACTGGCTATGAAAATGGCGATTTTACCGGCCATTTATACCCAGATGCCTACCACTTTTTAGTTGCACAGCAGCAAGCCGGCCAGCAGTTGTATGTGTATTCATCAGGGTCAGTAAAAGCACAGCATTTAATTTTTAACTACTCTGACTTTGGTGATATTCGCTCCTTATTTACTGATTATTTTGATACTCAAGTCGGCGCTAAACAAGAGCAACGTTCATATCACAATATTATTGAGCAACTACCTTTTGCCGCTAATGAAGTGTTATTTTTAAGTGATGTGGCAGCCGAGCTTGATGCCGCCAAAGCCGCAGGTTTAAAAACCTTGCACCTGATCCGTGATGGTCAAGCAAGCTCGCCTGCGCATAACTATATTAACGATTTTAGCCAATTCACTGTGGAGCATTTAGCATGAGCCAACTGACTATTTTTGCTGACTGTAACGGCAATAATGCTTTATTAAACACTCAAGATACAGCACAAATTGCCACCGAGCTTAATAAAGTAAATGTACGATTTGAGCAGTGGCAAGCAACAAAAATGATTACTGCTGATACTAGCCATGAAGCTATTATTTCCGCCTATAACGCTGATATTGAAAGCTTAAAGCAACAAGGTGGTTATCAAACTGTAGATGTTATTTCGCTGGCAAAAGGCAATCCGAACGCTGCAGAATTACGTGCTAAGTTTTTATTTGAGCACACCCATAGTGAAGACGAAGTACGCTTTTTTGTAAAAGGCCAAGGATTATTTTGCCTGCATATTAACGACAAGGTTTACCAAGTACTTTGCAAGCAGGGTGATTTAATTTCAGTACCAGAGCTTACTCCCCATTGGTTTGATATGGGCAGCGATCCTGAATTTACTGCGATCCGTTTATTCAATAATACCGAAGGCTGGGTGGCACAAAGCACCGAATCTGAGATTGCTAAGCAGTTTCCTTTATTGGACTAGATATCTGTTAATAATGGAGTTTAAATGGAAAAGTTGTTTTCATACGGCACACTGCAATTAGAGCAAGTACAGCTTGATACCTTTGGCCGCTTGCTCGAAGGCCAAGCCGATACACTACAAGGTTACGTAGTAGGCGAAGTTGAGATCACCGACGCCGCCGTGCTGAAAAGCAGCGGCCAGCGTTTTCATCCAGCATTAATTAAAACAGGCCTGCCAACAGATACAGTAACTGGCACTATTTTTACTATCACCTTAGAGGAACTTGCTAACGCGGATAGCTACGAAGTTAATGACTACATCCGTATTGAAGAGTCATTTAGCAGCGGCATTAATGCATGGGTGTATGTGGCAAAAGGCTGTTAAACCAGCCTTTTTAATTCACCAACTAAAACTTGTTGTTGGTCATAAACGCCAGTATCGAGTACCCAGCCGGTAATAAGCTTAGCGGGGGTTACATCAAATGCGGGATTATATACGTTAGCATTTGTAGGTGCCCATAGCGCTTCACCAAAGCTTCCGCTTACACCGCGCACTTCTGCGCTGTTACGTTGTTCTATTTCAATGTCTGCACCGCATGCTGTGTTTACATCGAGGGTTGTTAGCGGCGCTACGACATAAAATGGGATGTTATGAAAATGCGCCAGTACTGCTAAGTTATAAGTGCCCACTTTATTAGCAAAGTCACCATTTGCAGCAATACGATCTGCACCGACAAAAATTTTATCAACCTTGCCTGCAGCCATTAAACTCGCTGCCATATTATCGCAAATTAAGGTGTAAGGTACTTGCCAGCGCTCAAGTTCAAACGCGGTTAAACGCCCGCCTTGCAATAATGGCCGCGTTTCATCCACCCATACATGAATATCGCCATGACGTTGCTGCGCTTTATAAATAACACCAAGAGCAGTACCAATACCTGCGGTTGCTAAGGCACCAGTATTACAATGTGTGAGAATATTATCGCCGCGGTTAACCAATGCAACTCCATGATTTGCCATGCTTTCACACAAGGCGATATCTTCATTAAACAATGTTACAGCGGCGCTTACAATTGCCGTTACATAATCATCTTGTTGTAATGCAATACGTAACTTTGCCATACAATGCATTAAATTAACCGCAGTTGGCCGAGTGGCTTCTAAATCATCAATCGCCTGCGCTAATGCTACTTTAGCTGTGCCTTGCTCTGCCAAATGGGCAACTAGCAAACTTGCTCCTAAACCAATCAGCGGTGCGCCGCGTATTTTTAAGCTTAGAATTAAATCCCTCATACTGGCTACATCATCACATTCGTGCCATACCTGCTGATGCGGCAGTAGGTATTGGTCTAACACGCTTAGTGTATTGTTTTGATATTTTAAACTGCTCGCTATGAGGTCTTGCATGATTGATCCTGAATAATCGTTAGGCTGAGGTTATTTTACAGTAGTTTTTAAAACGCACAACCCAGAAGTGTAGACATCTAAACGGTTGAAGGTATAGAATGCTATTGTTTATCATTTTCTGAGAGTACGCCGATGGCCGAATACGTTGCCTTTAATGCACAGCATGCGATTGATTATATTAAAAATCTTGTAACTAAAGATGGGTATGATTTGTTTGATCTTGACCAAACGTTATCGGCGTATGAGTTTGGAGATGGCAATTTAAATCTCGTTTTTAGAATAAGCGACGAGCAAAGTAATAGCGTTATTTTAAAGCAAGCCTTACCTTATGCGCGCTGTGTGGGTGAGTCATGGCCATTAACGCTTGACCGAGCACGCATTGAAGCTGAGGTTTTACTCAATCACGGCGCATTAAGCCCTGACTACACAGCAAAAGTATTGCATCATAATCCAGAGCAAGCACTGACCATTTTAGAAGATCTTGGTCACTTACAAATTTTGCGTAGCGCACAAATAAACGCAGAGCAATTTCCGCTATTAGGTCAACATGTGGCTCACTACTTAAGCCATACTGGTTTTTATAACTCAGACTTTTACCTAACCGCGCAAGATAAAAAAGCCAAAGTCAGTCAGTTTACTAATCCAGAGTTGTGCCAAATTACTGAAGATTTGTTTTTCAACGATATCTTGCGTGAACATGAGCGTAATAACTACCCAAGCGAGTTGCAAAGTACAGTCAATAAACTACAAAATAACACCGCATTACATTTAGCGATCGCAAAACTAAAAGCTAAGTTTTTATCATGCCCGCAGACGCTATTACATGGTGATATGCATAGCGGCAGTATTTTTGTCGATCAAGAAACCACTAAGATGATCGACCCTGAATTTGGCTTTTTTGGCCCAGTTGGCTTTGATATCGGCTCATTTATCGGCAATTTATTATTAAACTACTGCGCGCAAAATGCTCGTATTAGTGAATTTGTTACACGCCGTAACTATCACACCCATTTACTGACTTGCCTGCAAGAGAGTTATTCTTTGTTTGAACAACAGTGGCTGACATTTATTGCAGAGCAAACCACAGATAACAATTTAAAAGCCGCTGGTTATGGCGAGTATTTTATGCAACAAGTATTACAAGACGCGATTGGTTACTGTGGGACAGAACTGATACGCCGCACTATCGGCTTAGCACACGTTGCTGACATTGATGGCATTGAAGATGCGCAGGCGCGTTTAGACGTACAACGCCACACTTTAGCGCTGGGTGAGCAGTTAGTACTCAACGCCCACACTTGCAATAACAAAGAAGAGTTTTTCTCTTTATTGATAAGCCAACTAAATTAAATTTATAAAAATAGCAAAAGGCACTTTATTTAGTGCCTTTTATCAACCTATTTGGGCGGGACCTAGCTTCTATTACCTAGTCTTTTAAATTACTGGTAATTTTCATACATTTTATCAAGCGGCTCTGATAAACCATTTTCTTGCACAACGCGCACATGCTGGCGGCCAAGTTCACGGGCACTAAATACCCCGCATGAGTGAGCAATTAAACCCGCACCATAATGAATGTACTTATTGTAGTTTGCTACGCGCTGCGCTTTATCGGCGACATCTAAGCCACGTTGCAACCGCTCGTTGTGTGTGGTTATCCCTGTTGGGCAAGTGTCTTTATTACATTGCAGCGCTTGAATACAACCCAAAGCAAACATATGACCACGTGCCGATACAACAAAGTCTGCGCCCAGCGCGAGCGCCCATGCAACCTTAGACGGCACAATCAGTTTGCCTGACGCAATAACTTTAATTCGCTCTCGCAGGCCATGCTTTTCGAGCATATTAACAACCAAAGGTAAACTTTCTTTCAGTGGTAAACCCACCGAATCCATCAGCGGTTGTGGTGCAGCACCGGTACCGCCATCAGCACTATCGATAGTAATAAAATCGGGCGCAGATTCAATACCACGATGATTGATCTCAGCAAACAAGGTTTCCAGCCATGCATAAGCGCCAATAACCGCTTTAAAGCCGGTTGGCTTGCCAGTCGTTTCGCGCACCGAGGCAATCATATCAAGTAAATCTGCAGGGTTTTTAACTTCAGGATGACCATTTGGGCTAATTGAATCGTGACCTTCTGGGATACCACGAATAGCCGCAATTTCAGCAGTCACTTTTTTGCCTGGCAACATACCGCCTTTACCAGGCTTCGCACCTTGGCTCATTTTAATTTCAAACATTTTTACTTGTTCATGCGCAGCTATTTGCTTGAGCTTCTCATGACTTAATTTACCTTGTTCATCGCGCACACCATATTTAGCTGTGCCAATTTGAAACACAATGTCGGCACCTCCTTCTAAGTGATAAGGGCTTAAACCACCTTCACCAGTGTTCATCCAACAACCAGCGAGTTTGGCACCTTGCGATAACGCACGTACAGCAGGTTTTGATAACGCACCAAAACTCATACCTGAAATATTGAATAGCGATTTAGTAATATAAGGATTTCGACAATGCGGCCCTAACGTAACTGCACTAGGTTCAAGCGCTTCTTCGTCCAAGGTAGGAAACGCGCAGTTCATAAACATCACGGTCCCGGTAACTTCTAGGCTCTGAGTTGAGCCAAAGGCGGTGGTACGATCAACGTTTTTAGCCGCTTTATAAACCCAACTACGATCGGCGCGATTAAATGGCATTTCTTCGCGATCCATAGCGAAAAAGTATTGACGAAAAAACTCACCTTGGCGCTCAAAAAAGTATCTAAACCGACCTATTACCGGATAATTACGTCTAATCGCTTGTTTAGATTGAGTTACATCACTGATATAAAAATAAATAACAACTAAAACTAAACACCCAAATACCACTATAAATAAGCTGGCAAACACATCAATGCTAAAAACTATTAAATTACTCATGCAGCGCCCCTTGCTGGTTGTTTTTCCAGCTTTGAGAATATAAGCAGAACAAGTTTCAAGCAAATGTTTTGTAAGGAAAGCTCGGTTACACGCTAATCAGCACGAACCGAGATAAATTGAACGTTGTAATTTAGCCGCGCTTTTCCAGCTCAGTTTCAATATATTGATGGATTTGATCTTCTAATACTGACATTGGCACAGAACCGTGGCGAAGTATTTGATGGTGAAACTCACGTACATCAAAATCTTGACCAAGCGCTTGCTCGGTTTCTTTACGTAAGCGCTTAATAGTCAGCTCACCAATTTTGTATGATAGTGCTTGTGCTGGCCATGAAATATAACGATCAGTTTCGGTTTTCACGTTATGTAGTGACAATGCCGTATTTTCACTCATAAACTTCATCGCGCGATCTCGGCTCCAGCCATACATATGCATGCCAGTATCAACCACTAAACGAGCTGCTCGCCACATTTCATAAGTTAAACGGCCAAAGTTACTGTATGGGTCTTGGTAAAAACCCGCTTCAATTCCTAAATACTCAGAATATAACCCCCACCCTTCACCAAATGCCGATAAGTATGCATTCTGACGATAGCTTGGTAAGTTTTCTAATTCAGCATTAAGGGAGATCTGTAAATGATGCCCTGGTACAGCCTCATGAAAAGTGAGAGCTTCTAATACGTATAAAGGGCGCTTATCAAGTGCATAAGTGTTTACCCAGTAATAACCCGCTTGATCATCACGACTCGAACCAGAATAACGGCCAGTCGTGTACTTAGGCGCTATGCTTGCTGGCACCGGCGCAACACCATAAGGCATCCGTGGTAAGGTATGGAATAGCTTAGGTAATTGTGCATCCATCTTTTTAGCTATGTACGATGCTTCTTTTAATAACTCTTCCGGTGTTTTAGCATAAAATTGCGGATCAGTACGTAAAAAGTGCACAAATTCAGCAAACGTGCCTTTAAAACCAACTTGCTCAATAATCTTATCCATTTCAGCACGAATACGTGCCACTTCTTTTAACCCCAGTTCATGGATTTCTTTTGGCGTCATATCTGTGGTGGTATAATACTTGGCGCGATTGGCATAAAACGCAGCACCATTAGGTGTTGCAGAGATACCAATTTCAGTACGCGCACCTGGCTGATACTCTTCATTAAAAAATGTTAAATAATCTTGATAAGCAGTAATCACCTGCTCTTTAATAATTTTCTTTGCTTGTTGTTGTAAAGCAAAAAACTCACCATCACTCAAACCAGCGGTATTATTTAAAAATGGTTTATAAAACTCAGACTCAGTAGCGTCATCAACAATATATGCACTGATAGAGTCTTGATAACCCACAAGCACCGCTTTCGGTTGCGTTAAACCAACTTCTAAACCTTTGCGCATCCAGCTGATGTTTTGCTGAAAAAATCGAGGAACTTGCTGCAAACGTTGCAAATAAAGCTGGTAATCAGCTAATTTTTTATAATCTGAACTCGACACCATAAAAGATAAACTAGAGTGAAAGCCATATTCAGAAGTAAGCGGCATGTAGTGGCTGTTAAATACATATTCATCGATACTATTTTGTACTTGTCCACGAATTATAGTGAGATTAATACGGTTTTCATCACTGAGTTTATCTTTATCTATTGCATCTAACTGCGCTAATAATTCAGTGTTATGTTGATATTTCTTTTCAAGAAACTCAGCAGATAAATTAGTTAACAAATAACCATCAACACCCTCGGGGTTGCTATACGTGCTAATACTTTTACGATAATCAACAATTGATTGCGCAACTTGCGTAAATTGTTGATCGCTATCTACGGTGGTCATTTGGCAAGCACTTAATGTACATGCCAAGGCGATGCTTAACAGAGAATGACGCATAACCGATGAAGGTGATTTTTTCATAATAATAGGGATCTGCTACTGAAAACGTGAGGGTTAACCTAACCTAGACTGCTACAATAACCAAAAAAATGCGACCAAGGGCGATAAATACAAGGTTAAATTAACCGCGACTATTGACTAGTAGTTAATCAGCACTTTTTATTGCTTAATAAGATTGTCGAGAAAACCAGCTATTGAGCGATAAAAATAGAAATTTCGCTATCAAATTACATATTTTTGCTTTTAAATATCCCCGATACAGATTAATGTAAGGCAATCCCATACGCTAGGATTGCGTCAAGACCTCACGGAGAGAGTTATTTAATTTCGCTGTTACGTGTATTTAATTGGTGTATACAATGATGTTCCATGATTCCATGGCTATTGCTCAAGAAAAAATGACCAAGGTATGTATCTTTTTAGAACATCATATATTACCACCGACTCCTCTTAATTATCACGTTGTCTACACCTACGTTAGCCAAGTTAATTCTGATTTAAATACCACTATCGATCGTGCAATTGCCCAAGGCCAAGAAATTGACTGTGTTTATGTAGAACAACTTTATTTCGATTACATGGATCAAGCCCATAAAGCTGAAACCAATATGGTTCGTAATGTTGATGGTATTATTAATTCATTATCACGTAGCGCGCACTCAACCGAAAAAGATATTATCCGCTTTGCAAGTCAAGTCAGCGACTGTGTACATTCTTTAGATGAAAATAATATTGCCCAAACTCGCCTCGCACTTGAGACATTAAATAAGCAAACTGCTCACTTGCTCACTCAACATAAACAATTTAAACAAGAGCTGATCAAAGCAAAGCGACGACAAGAAAAAACTCAACAACAACTCGTACAATTACGCAAACAACACATCACCGATCAACAAACAGGCCTTTTTAAACGTCATTATTTAAACCAGCAAACACAATTATGGTTAGACCAAAAAAAATCTGTGTGCGCGATTGCCATTCAAATAGATAACCTAGATCACTTTATTGATAACTACGGCGATATCATTGGTGAAGTAATTTTAAGCAAGGTAGCTAAACAAATTCAAAAATATGTATTTGAAAGTGGCCTACCAGGGCGAACAGGCAAAGATGCTTTTACTGTATTACTGGCTGATATCGACCCTGAAACTGCGAATGTAATTGCTGAAAAAGTCCGTAATGGAGTCGAAAAATTACGTTTCGTTAGTTCTAAAAACGGTATTAAACTTCCAGCAATCAACCTTTCATTAGGGATTGCCAAACACTTAGACGAAAAAGATTTTAATAATCTTGCCCGTAAAGCCTCCAATGCAGCACATAAAGCCAGATCGCTTGGCCAAAGCAGCTTTATTGCCGGACAGTGAGCCGTAACTCATAAAGCTTGATCCACAAGCAATTTTCCCCAGATTCAAATTGCACCATGGCGTAACAATCAAGTACACTAGTCTTTATTACCACGATAGAGATTAATCATGAACGAGAATCCTGAAAAGACCACGCATTTTGGTTATAAAACCGTTGCCGAAACCGAAAAAGCTTCTATGGTTGCCGATGTATTTCATTCCGTTGCTACTAAATATGACGTAATGAATGATCTCATGTCGTTTGGTATTCATCGTTTATGGAAACGTCAAACCATTGCTAGTTCAGGTGTGCGTAAAGGCCATCATGTGCTGGATTTAGCCGGTGGCACCGGCGACTTAACGGCAAAGTTTAGTCAACTAGTTGGTGATACTGGGCAAGTAGTATTAGGTGATATTAACTCATCAATGCTTAAAGTGGGGCGCGAAAAGCTACATAACCTAGGTCTTGTCGGTAATATTGACTACGTACAAATGAATGCTGAAGCACTGCCTTTCCCTGATAATAGTTTTGATTTAATTACCATTGCCTTTGGTTTACGTAATGTTACAGATCAAAATAAAGCACTTCGCTCGATGTACCGAATCTTAAAGCCTGGTGGTCGTCTGCTGGTATTGGAGTTCTCCAAACCAGAGCATCAAGTATTAAGTAAAGCCTATGATTTTTACTCATTTAACTTACTACCTAAAATGGGTGAGTTAGTTGCTAACGACGGTGAATCATACAAGTATTTAGCTGAATCAATTCGTATGCACCCAGATCAAGAAACACTAAAAGCAATGATGAACGAGGCTGGATTTGAGCAAACCACCTATCAAAATCTCACCGGTGGTATTGTAGCATTACATCGTGGCTTTAAATATTAAGCGTCACACCAGCTAGTAAAGTTTATTGCTAAGGTATTGTATGTTAAATAATTTCATGGTCGCACTCGTCGAAAGGGTTTTAAATACGGCGCTTAAACTCGATCCCACTCTTAGCGATAGACTGTCGTCAATATCCCAACAACGTTTATTAATTGATATACGCGATTGGCAACAGCAGTTTTTAGTGGTGTTTACTGGCCAACAACTGCATTTATACAACACTACCGAAACGCAATATGACTGCATGATAAGCGCCGATATTAATACTTTAATGGCACTTAAAAACCCTGCAATGCTGACTCAGTTAATCCGCCAAGATAAACTCGATTTGCAAGGTGATCTAAATATTGCACAAGGGTTTAGTAATGCTTTCGCTGCGCTTAATATCGATTGGCCTGAACACTTATCTGATTATCTTGGTGACGCAGCGGCACAGCAACTATGGCAGTTAGTTAAACAAACTCAACAGCAAAGTCAAAAAGCCAACAAGAAACTCTCTACAACGCTAACTACTTTATGCCAAGACGAGCTCAAAGTGACCATTCATCCTTTAGAGCTTGAGCAATTTAAGCAACACACGCGTCAACTCAAAGCACATGTTGCGCAACTTGAGTTACGTATCAACCAACTACTTCAAGCAAAATGAATCAGTAAGGATTATCTGTGTCAGCTGCTCGGCTTTATAACATCACAAAAACCCTCCTTAGCTATGGTTTGGATGAACTGATCCCATCACAAAAAATACCTTGGTATGGCAAAGTTGGCCGTGCATGTCTATTTTGGCTAACCAATAAGCACCCAGAAAAACCAGCAGGGTTAAGACTGCGTTTAGCATTACAACAATTGGGGCCAGTATGGATCAAATTTGGCCAAATGTTATCTACTCGGCGCGATTTATTACCACTAGATATCGCTTTAGAGCTAGCCTTGCTGCAAGATCAAGTACAGCCATTTGATGGTGTGTTAGCACAACAACTAATTGAAAATGCACTCGAAATCGATGATATCAGTGAATACTTTAGTGATTTTGAGCAAACCCCTTTAGCTTCAGCATCCATTGCCCAAGTACATACAGCCACTTTAGTGGATGAGCATAATCAACCACAAAAGGTGGTTATCAAAGTCATTCGCCCTGATATCAGAGAACAAATTGACGCTGATTTAGCATTAATGGAACAATTTTCTAAAATAGTGGCCAAGTTAATCAATGAAGCGAAAAGGTTACGCCCTGTTGAAGTAGTCAAAGAGTATAAGAAAACCTTACTTGATGAACTTGATCTGATGCGTGAAGGCGCAAACGCCATTCAATTAAAGCGTAATTTTGAAGGTTCTGATTCGCTTTATATTCCCTATGTTTACAGTGACTATAGTCGCGTAAATGTACTAGTCATGGAGCGAATTTACGGCATTCCAGTGTCTGATACTGAGGCATTAGTTGCGCAAAACACCAATATGAAACTACTGGCTGAACGCGGTGTGGAGGTGTTTTTCACCCAAGTGTTCCGTGATAGTTTTTTTCATGCTGATATGCACCCTGGTAATGTATTTGTATCCTATGAAAGCCCTGAAAACCCCAAATTTATCGGTATCGATTGTGGCATCGTGGGCACGCTAAACAAAGAAGACAAACGTTACTTAGCCGAAAACTTTATTGCCTTTTTTAATCGCGATTATCGTCAAGTCGCACAATTACATGTCGATTCTGGCTGGGTACCTAAAGACACCAGCGTGGAAGAATTTGAGTTTGCCATTCGCACTGTCTGCGAGCCGATTTTTAATAAGCCATTAGCAGAGATTTCATTTGGCCATGTCTTAGTTAATCTATTTAATACCGCTCGTCGCTTTAATATGCAAGTTCAACCCCAATTAGTTCTACTACAAAAAACCTTGTTGTATGTTGAAGGCCTTGGGCGTCAGCTATATCCGCAACTAGATTTATGGAAAACAGCTAAACCCTTTTTAGAAGACTGGGTAAAGCAACAGGTTGGTCCTTGGTCGGTATTTAAACAGGTATACGCAAATTTGCCATTTTGGGCAGAAAAAATGCCCGAGTTACCTGATTTGATCTATCACAACTTAAAACAACAGCGCAACAGTCCTGCACCACTGCCACAGCCATCGCACAAGCCATTATTACTTGGTCTTTTTGCTGGCTCAGCAATGATAGTATCAGGGTTATGTTATTTGCAGCATGACCTTGTCGCTGCAGGTATTGCTGCGATATGCTCTTTAAGCGGCTTTATACTTGCTTGGCGCAGCGCTGCATAAACTAAGTGCTATTTAGTGCTCGGTGAGTATAATCAGTACAATAATTTTAATTCACAGTATTTAATTAAGTGGAGAACATCATGGGTTTTGGCGGCATTAGTATTTGGCAATTGTTAATTGTTTTGGCAATCATAGTGTTACTTTTTGGTACGAAAAAATTGCGTGGTATTGGCGGTGATTTAGGTAACGCTGTAAAAGGGTTTAAAAAAGCAGTCTCTGAAGATGAGCAAAATAAACCAGCAGAACCAATTGAACAAGCAAATAACCCAATACAAAACAAAGAGTCTGTTGATAAAAGTAAAGAAGACCATAAGGCTTAATTAGCATGGGTATGTGGGAACTTGTTGTGGTGTTAATCGTCGGCTTAGTGGTACTTGGCCCTGAGCGGTTGCCAGTTGCTATTCGTACTGTTAGCCGTTGGATAAAAACTATAAAATCGCTGGCTAATTCGGTTAAGGCTGAAGTTAATGAAGAATTAAGAGTGCATGAGTTACACCAAAATTTAAAAAAAGCCGAACAACAAGGCATGCAGAACTTAAGTCCTGCAATAAAAGATTCAGTCAGCGAATTGCAAAAGGCTGCGGACTCGGTCACCCATAGTTATAAAAGAAATCCTCCTGAGCAAGCAGATAAAGTGAATGTTGATGAACAAAAATGAAATTATTTTTGTTAGCTATGGTCTATATATCGGTAACGAGTTAAATTATGACTGAACAAGTTAAATCAGGCTTTGTAAGTCATTTAATTGAATTGCGAAATAGGCTCATGAAAGCCTTATTAGCCATATTAGTATTTTTTATTGCGCTGGTTTACTTTGCAAACGATATTTACGGTTTTGTAGCGGCTCCATTAGTTGCGCACTTACCAAGTACAGCAACCATGATCGCTACAGATGTAACTGCACCGTTTTTTGCGCCGTTTAAGTTAACCTTATTTGTCGCTTTATTTGCAGCGTTTCCGTTAATTTTACACCAAATCTGGGGCTTTATTGCGCCAGGGTTATACCAACATGAAAAACGTATGTTAATGCCTGTTTTGGCATCAAGCATTATTCTTTTTTATAGTGGTATCGCATTTTGTTACTTTGTAGTGCTGCCCATTATTCTTGGCTTTTTTACTAGCGTTGGTCCAGAAATGATGACCTTGGCGCCAGACATTAGTAGCTACTTAAGTTTTGCATTGAAGCTCTTTTTTGCCTTTGGGGTCGCTTTTGAGATTCCGGTAGCTATTATGCTGTTATGTTTTAGTGGCGCTACCACAACACAAAGTTTAAAAGAGAAACGCCCTTATATTGTAGTCGGGGTTTTTGTTGTAGCAATGTTTTTAACGCCACCTGATGTGCTATCACAATCTTTATTAGCATTTCCAATGCTGCTGTTATTTGAATTGGGTTTAATCTTAGCATCCTTTTATAAGGCTAAACCTCAACAAGATGAATCAGAGGAATAAATGAAAAAACAACTTTTACCAATACTTGCCTTGTTAAGCATTCCAACTGTTCATGCCAATGAAGTTAACTTACAAGCTTTACAAGCCTGTACATTTATTGAAAATGACTTCAATCGCTTGCTTTGTTACGACAATACCATGGCAGGCAAGTCATTAACTAAACCAGAAACAACAAAAACCTTAACTCCACCTGCAAGTTCAGTCACCGCAACAGCGGATGTAGCTGTTGCTAGTAAGCAAATAATTAAAGTTAAAAATGAAGATTTTGGCTTAGAGCATAAAGAACTAGTAAAAGAAAACGACAATGAAATTACTGCCGTCGTGACTAACGTAAAAGAAGCACCTTACGGTGAGTTAATAATTAGTTTAAATAACGGCCAACAATGGCGCCAAATTGGCTCAGATAGCTTGCGTATCGACCAAGATGATACTGTAATTATTGAGCGCGGTATGTTCAACTCATTTTTATTGAAAAAAGCAGGTCAGAATCGCTCAATCCGCGTTAAGCGCACTAATTAATGACCACATCACTTATTGATGCTGGCGTAAATCTTACCAATCATCAATTTGATGCTCAACATTCGGCTATCATTACTCGTGCAAAAGCGCAAAATGTTAGCCAGATGCTGTTAATTGGTTGCGATATAAACTCCAGCCAGCAAGCTCTTCACTTAGCACAACAGTACCACCTACTTGCTACCGCCGGTGTTCACCCCCATGACGCAAAATCAGCCGATGAAAAACTAGAAATACAATTGTGCGCTCTTGCTGCAAATCCTGAGATTGTAGCAATTGGTGAATGCGGGTTAGATTACAACCGCGACTTTTCGCCTCGTGAAACTCAACGTTCTGTGTTACACCGACAACTCGCTTTAGCGGTAGAGTTAAATCTTCCGGTATATTTACATGAGCGAGATGCGAGCGAAGATATGCTGGCGATACTGCAACAGTATTCGGTGCGAGGAGTATTACATTGTTTTACCGGTGATCAACACGCCTTAGAGCAATACTTATCACTCGGTTTATACATTGGTATTACTGGTTGGGTCTGTGACGAACGTCGTGGTAAATCACTACAACAACTGGTGCCTATGCTGCCATTAGAGCGTCTATTAATTGAAACAGATGCGCCGTTTTTGATCCCACGCTCGTTAACTCCAAAACCAAAATCGCATCGCAATGAACCAAGCTATTTACCACATATATGCCAAACAATTGCGTCCTTAAAAGGTCTAGAGTTTGCAACTGTTGCAAAGCAAACTACACTTAACTTCCAACAGTTATTCAACCACAAGGGCTGATAATGAAGCGTGTTTGGTTGCTGCTTTATAGTTTTGTACTTATTTCATTCTCAGCCAATGCAACGCAGATCACCTTAGATAAGCATTTTGAACATATATTAAATATTCCTTTTGAATATTCTCAACAACCTTTAACAATAGAGCAAGCTAAGCTAGCCCCTACTCAGCAATGGCAACAACTTCCTGAGCAATCGCTCAATTTAGGACTAACCAATCAAGCCGTGTGGCTGCGCCTACAACTGGTCAACGCTGAGGATTCAGATCTACAAATTTTACTGTCCATTGATAATCCGTTATTAGATAAAGTGGCTGTATACCATTACTTTAAGCAAAACAGATTATTGTTTAAAGAAATTGGTGATGCATTACCACTCAATAACCGACAAATTAAAACAGAATCATTATTAGTAAAGCTAACACTCCCACCGAAAAGTAACTCAACATTACTACTTCATATTAAAAGTCTAGATGGTGTCAGAGTGCCGTTAAGTCTTTGGCAATATGATGAATATTTAAAATATAAAAGTAAGTTTAATTTAATGTATGGCTTGCTAGTCGGGTTTATTTTATCTTTAGCGATCACTTGCTTGGTTATGTTTGGTTTTTCACGAAAGCGCTACTTTGCACTCTGTGGCACTATTTTAATGACTTTATGGTTATTACTGATTTACTTATATGGCTTTGGCTATCGGTATTTTCACCCGTCTTTGCCTAGTCTGCAGCAGCTTGCAGTTCCAAGCATGTTGATATTAACCACTTGCTTATTCAAACTATTATTTGAACAATTACGACTGTCCACGAAAATGTGGCTGCAACCCTTACATAGATTGAGTAACTGGTTACTTTTTATCAGCCTATTTTTTATTTGGTTATTACCAACAAATATCATGCTTTATTACAGTCTACTCTTGCCCGCGCTAGTGATGTTATTACACATAGCGGCGTTAGGGATCGATATTAAGCAACAGCGAACACAGCCACTATGTGCGCTGCTATGTGGAGCGTTGATGTTTTTTTCCGCACAGCTTTACATGATTATTGTTGTGTTTAATTTCTATGATTTTAATGCGCGTGGTTTACCGTTTGTATTTTTTAGCTTTTTAATCTGCTCACTCAGTTTAAGCTTTGCTACCATCAAACACTTTTTAATCGAACGCGATGCCCAAGTTACTGCACAGCAGAGTAAAATAGCCCAAAGTGAAGCACAAGATGCCATCTTACAAGAACGTTTAGAGCTGCAAGAACAAGCTAGGTTAGATTTAGAAGCAAATATAGAAGAGCGAACGTTTGAACTTCAGGTCACTCTGCGTGAGCTTGAAGAAAAGAATCGCGCACTTGAACAAATCAATATGGAAGATCCATTAACACAAATAAAAAATCGCCGCTATTTCGATAAAAAGCTAGTAATGGACTTGCGTCGCTCTCGTCGGGAGCAAACATCTTTAAGCGTGATAATGCTCGACATAGACCACTTTAAGAGCATTAACGACACCTATGGGCACTTAATTGGCGACCAAACTATTCGTGCTGTGGCTGACATTATAAAAAGCCATTTAAAACGCCCACTTGACGAAGTAGCCCGTTATGGTGGCGAAGAGTTTGTTATCTTACTCCCCAATACCGCCCTCGGTGGTGCTGTAGAAATAGCGGATCAAATCCGCCAAGCAATCATGGATGCGACAATTACAGTAGCAAACAATGAGATAAAGTTTACTATTAGTGCTGGTGTATATAGCGCCATCGCTGAAGACATTCACAATCCGGGATTATTCACCGACTGCGCCGACAAAGCACTTTATCATGCCAAGCAAAGTGGGCGTAATCGTGTAGTTAGTTTTCCAATTTTAGACTAGGAGCAAATAATGGCCCAATCAGGTCTCGACCTTTTCCCTTATACTCGCATGCGCAGAATGCGCCGCAATGATTTCTCTCGCCGCTTGATGGCTGAAAATCAACTCAGTGTGAATGACTTAATTTACCCAGTATTTGTGCTTGAAGGTAACAATCGCCGAGAAGCCATTGCATCGATGCCAGGCATAGAGCGCTTATCGATTGACTTACTGCTGATTGAAGCAAAAGAGTTGGTTGAATTAGGTATTCCTGCAATCGCTATTTTTCCGGTCACCCCTGCGGACAAAAAATCATTGCTTGCTGAAGAAGCTTACAATGATGATGCACTGGCACAACGCACTGTACGCGCACTCAAAGAAGCCTATCCAGAATTAGGGGTAATCACCGATGTAGCACTTGATCCCTTTACAGTGCATGGGCAAGACGGAATTATCGACGATGATGGCTATGTAATTAACGACATCACGACAGAAATATTAGTTAAACAAGCGATATCTCATGCACAAGCGGGTGCAGATATTGTTGCCCCTTCAGATATGATGGATGGCCGCATTGGCGCGATCCGTGAAGCGCTAGAGGCCGAAGGCCATATTCATACACGCATTATGGCTTATTCAGCTAAATATGCCTCAAGTTACTATGGACCATTTCGTGATGCAGTCGGTTCGGCTGGTAACTTAAAAGGTGCGGACAAAAAAACCTACCAAATGGACCCAGCTAATTCCGATGAAGCCATTCGTGAAGTAGCGCTGGATTTACAAGAAGGTGCTGACATGGTGATGGTGAAACCCGGTATGCCTTATTTAGATATCGTACGCCGAGTTAAAGATGAATTTGGTGTGCCGACGTTTGCTTATCAAGTGAGTGGCGAGTACGCGATGCATAAAGCGGCGATTGATAATGGCTGGCTTGCTGAAGAAGCCACAATTATGGAGTCCTTGCTTGCTTTCAAACGTGCTGGCGCTGACGGTATTCTTACCTATTTTGCAAAGCAGGCTGCACAACTGCTAAAAAGGTAAGCCTTATACATTTTTAATTTAGAAAAGGGCGATTCTGCGCCCTTTTTATTTCCATATTATTAACATTTTGTATTTTCTTTGTCATAAATTTTCCTTAAACTGTTTGTCCCACTCGGGACACAATACACGGGAAAAAATAATAATGTTTAAAACAAAAATAACGCCATTGGCGCTTGTAATTGCAAGCCTCAGTGCACCAGCTTCTGCTAATTTAATAATTTCAGAATATGTTGAAGGTGGTAGTAACAATAAAGCAATTGAGCTTTTTAATACCTCTGGCGAAACACTATCGCTTGATGGCTATAACATCTCACTTTTCGCCAATGGCAATGGCGACCTGACAGCTCCAAATAATACACTTGCTCTATCCGGTAGCTTAGCCGCCAATGGCACCTATGTAATCGTAAATGCAGGCTCTGTAGACGAGCTTAAAGCTAAAGCTGATATTGAAGCAACCGTTACTTATTTCAATGGTGATGATGCATTGGTACTTACGAAAGACGGCACTATTGTTGATAGCTTTGGTCAGTTAGGCGTTGACCCTGGTAGCGAATGGTCAGCCGGAGGTGTTAGCACCAAGGACAAAAGCTTACGTCGCAAGCTAAGTATTACTGCAGGTCGCAGCGATGCTACTGCGTCATTTGATCCAAGTGAACAATGGCTACAATTTGATAAAGATGACTTTTCAGGGCTCGGTTTTCATGGTGAGAGTACTGAGCCAACCCCAGATCCAGAACCAGTTATTCCATTAGAATGCGGCGCAGCTAAAACACTTATCAGCGCAGTACAAGGTGAAGGTGGTGATAGCCCTCTATTAAACACAGAAATTGAGCTGGAAGGCGTAGTAACTGCTGATTTTCAAGGTAGTGAGCAATTAAGTGGCTTCTTTATTACATCACTTGATGCAGATATTGATACAAACCCACTTACTTCTGAAGGTATCTTTGTTTATTTTGCTAATACCGATGTCAATGTTGGTGATCACGTGCGAGTTAAAGGCAGTGTCGCAGAATACTTTAATGCCACCCAAATTGGTGATGTTAGTCAAGTAGAAGTATGTGCTACAGGCTTAACGCCAACAGCAACAAGTATCACTCTCCCTGTTAATAATGTAACCGATTTAGAAGCTTATGAAGGCATGCTGGTTTCACTAGAGCAACCGCTGGTTGTTAGCAACAACTATGGTTTAGGCCGTTATGGTGAAGTAGGTCTTGCCACAGAACGCTTATATCAAGGTACACAAATAGCCCTTCCTGGTGATGCTGCTAACGCTGTTGAAGCCGAAAACATAAAAAAACAAATCTTACTTGATGATGGTTCAACGAAGCAAAACCTTGACCCAGTTTCTTACCCTGGTACTGGCTTAGACGCTTATAACACATTACGTTTAGGTGATTCTGTAAACGGAATCACTGGTGTAATGGGTTACAGCTTTGATCGCTATCGTATTCACCCAACAGTACAACCAACTTTTGTTGCAACTAACCCACGTACAAATGCGCCAGAACTGCACGCTGATGCAGATATTCGAATTGCAAGTTTTAATGTCCTTAACTACTTTAATGGTGATGGTCAAGGTGCTGGTTTCCCAACCAGTCGTGGCGCTGATAGTGAAGCTGAATTTATTCGCCAACAAGCGAAAATTGTCAGTGCACTTGTTGCTATAGAAGCTGATGTTATCGGCTTAATGGAAATCGAAAACGATGGTTTCGGTGCAAATAGCGCTATTGCTAGTCTAGTTAATGCGTTAAACGATGAAGATAGCAATAATGAATACGCCTTTGTTAATTTTAACGTAGATAAAATTGGTACTGATGAAATTACCACCGCACTTATCTACCGTGCAAATAAAGTCGCACAAGTTGGCACCGCAGCTATCACAACCCAATATCCATTTGACTATAGTAACCGTACACCTATCGCACAAAGCTTCAAATCACTTGAATCAGAAGAAGTATTTACTGTTGCTGTAGCACATTTAAAATCCAAAGGTAGCTGTGGCAGTGCCGATGGCAACAATGCCGATTTAGGTGATGGGCAAGCATGTTGGAATGAGATCCGCGTTGCTGGTGCTAATGGCTTTGCAGACTGGCTTGATAGCAAGCCAACAGGCATAGACGATGAGGACATCATATTAGTAGGTGATATGAATGCCTATGCGATGGAAGATCCAATACGTGCATTTGCAGACAAAGGATTTAAAAATGTCGTTGCAGAATTAGATGGTAACACTCTTGGCTATTCATATAGTTTTTCTGGACGTATGGGCAGCCTAGATCATGCAGTTGCCAGCCCAAGCTTACTCGCGAAGGTTGTTGCAGCGACAGATTGGCATATCAATGCTGATGAGCCGATCAGTCTGGATTATAACGTAGAGTTTAAATCTGATTCTCAAGTTGCTAGCTTGTATTCAGAGAGTGCTTATCGTGCCTCTGATCATGATCCTGTAATTATTGATATTCAATCTGCCCCTGCTGTAGAGCCAATTCCTGAGCCACAAGCTCCAGTTCTAGAGCCTGAGCAGAGTTTTAGCATCAGTGAAAATAGTCCAATTGGCACTGTCATTGGTCAATTGAGTTTTAGTGATGCCGATGCACAGTACACACCCGTTATTGGCTTCATTGTATCTGGCCACGATGCAGTAACTATAAATGAGCAAGGGCAACTAATCGTTGCTGGTGATTTAGACTATGAGTTTGAAAGAAAAATCACATTAATGGTACAAGCAAAAGACAGTGCTGGTAATTTATCAAATGCGCAGCTCGTTTACATTAATATCGCTAATGATGAGACTGATGACGAAGACGATGACTCAGGTTCATTATTTTGGTTAACGTTACTGGCGTTACCACTAACATTCCTACGCCGTAAAAAAGCGTAGCATAAACTAAACTCTGCTTGTAATAAGTTTATTCAGCAGAGTTCAGATTAGTAAAAAGGCCGCTAAACTGCGGCCTTTTTTATGCATTACATTGGGTATGCTGTGAATTATTACAGCTATTCTTCTTACTATACCAATACATAATTGACTGCTGAGCTTGATCATCAAACTGCCAATTATAAAAGTGGATTACTTTGCTATCTTCTAAAGAAACCGATAATACAGTCAGTAATTTTAATGAGTTAAATTGAATATCAATAATTTCATCTGCATTAATATATTTTTTACCTAACCCCTGAGAGTAATAAATGCCCGCTTTATAACAATGCAAAAAGCGTAAATTGATGATGCTCAAAATTGAGATAATAAATATAACAGGAACAATAATTAGGGCTAAAAAAGTCTGATTTACAGCAAAGATGATTGTTAGCAAAAAAGCAACAGCACAAAGGGTTAGTATCATAACTAACTGCAACAGCCAGTTTGGGCTCAATTTAATTGAATTCATATAAACGTCCTAAAAAGTACACATATATGTCTCTTTATTCGAGAGACTTCCATTTCTCTAATATGCGTATATGGGTGGCATAAGCGGGTATTCTACCTGTATTAGTAACTAAGATTCAAGTAATTGCACTACTTTTTACCTAGTTATAAATAACTAGTTTAATTAGTAAGACAGCCAGCTTTTAAACTACAGCTTATGAGTGGAATAACGTTTAAGCTGCAGTAATAAATAGTTGATTATTTGACTCTTTGCTTCAATAGCGACTAAGAGTGCTAACGACTCATTGCTAGCATAACAACAAAAAAGTATTCGATTGTTGGAGGGATAATATTTCTGGCAATAAAAAACCCGCAACAAGTGCGGGTTTTTTTAAGAGTTTAAAGGCTAATTACTTAGCAGCTTTTTTCTCTTTTTCTGCAGCGATTACAGTTTCAGCTACGTTTTGTGGACATGGTGCATAGTGTGAGAACTCCATAGAGAACTGACCACGACCTGATGTCATTGTACGTAATGAACCGATGTAACCGAACATTTCTGATAACGGAACGTCAGCTTTAATACGAACGCCTGTTAAACCAGCTTCTTGGTCTTTCATCATACCACGACGACGGTTAAGGTCACCGATTACATCACCAACGTGATCTTCTGGAGTGAACACGTCAACTTTCATGATTGGCTCAAGAAGTTGTGCGCCCGCTTTAGGGATCGATTGACGGAAAGCGCCTTTAGCAGCGATTTCGAATGCGATTGCAGATGAATCCACGGCATGGAAGCCACCGTCGAAAAGTTCAACTTCAACGTCAAGCACTGGGAAGCCAGCTAGCACACCTTCGCTCATCATTGACTTGAAGCCTTTCTCAACTGCAGGCCAGAATTCTTTAGGTACGTTACCACCAACAACTGATGATTTAAACGTGAAGCCTGAAGCAACTTCGCCTGGCTTGATGCGGTAGTCGATTTTACCGAACTGACCAGAACCACCTGATTGTTTCTTATGCGTGTAGCTATCTTCGATTTCACGAGTGATAGTTTCACGGTAAGCAACCTGTGGTTGACCAACGATAAGATCTACGCCGTAAGTACGCTTAAGGATATCAACTTTGATATCTAAGTGAAGCTCACCCATACCTTTAAGGATAGTTTCGCCTGAATCTTCATCAGTCTCAACTTGGAAAGATGGATCTTCTGCAACCATTTTACCGATAGCAACACCCATTTTCTCATTACCGCCTTTATCTTTAGGCTGTACAGCAATCGAGATTACTGGAGTTGGGAATACCATTGGCTCAAGTGTTACTGGGTGCTTAGGATCACAAAGAGTGTGACCAGTTTGCACGTTTTTCATACCTACGATTGCAATGATGTCACCAGCTTGTGCGCTAGTTAATTCATTACGGTCGTCTGCTTGCATCTCAACCATACGGCCAACACGCTCAGTTTTACCAGTAAACGCGTTAAGGATAGTGTCACCCTTATTAAGTTTACCTGAGTAAATACGTACGAAAGTTAATGCACCAAAACGGTCATCCATGATCTTAAACGCTAACGCTTTGAATGGTTCGTCAGTAGATACGATTGCGAATTGACCATTTTCGTTACCTTCTTCATCCATAAGAGGTTGAGGATCAACTTCTGTAGGAGATGGTAAGTAGTCAACAACAGCGTCAAGTACTAATTGCATACCTTTGTTCTTGAAAGCAGAACCACAGTATGTAGGGAAGAAAGCAAGGTCACGAGTACCTTTACGGATACAACGCTTGATATCTTCTAAAGAAGGCGCTTCACCTTCCATATACGCTTCAAGAAGTTCGTCGTCTTGCTCTAGAGCAGTTTCAACTAGCATTTCATAGTATTCTTCAGTTTTGTCTACCATGTCAGCTGGAACGTCTTCGATCGTGTAGTTCTCTGGAAGACCAGTTTCGTCCCAGATGTATGCTTTTTTAGTTAAAACATCAACAACACCACAGAACTCATCTTCGATACCGATTGGTAACGTCATGATTAGTGGGTTTGCGCCAAGTACTTTACGTACTTGCTCTGTTACACGGTAAAAATCAGCACCCATACGGTCTAATTTATTTACGAAAATAACACGTGCAACTTCTGATTCGTTAGCATAACGCCAGTTAGTTTCTGATTGTGGCTCAACACCACCAGAACCACAGAATACACCGATGCCGCCATCAAGTACTTTTAATGAACGGTATACTTCAACTGTGAAGTCAACGTGTCCAGGAGTATCGATAACGTTAAAACGGTGATCTTTCCAGAAACAGCTTACAGCCGCAGACTGGATAGTAATACCGCGCTCAGCTTCTTGTTCCATGAAGTCAGTTGTTGATTCACCATCATGAACCTCACCAGTTTTATGGATTTGACCAGTAAGCTTTAGGATACGCTCAGTAGTCGTGGTTTTACCCGCATCAACGTGCGCGAAAATACCAATGTTTCTGTACTTCGATAAATCTGCCATTATTTTACTCTTAATAAAGTCGAAAAATTATTCGGCGGGAGTATAGCATTACTTATAGCGAACATCACCATACATGTCGCTTAAAATGCAATCAATTTTATAATATTTTACTTTCTATGGGTTTTGAAGCGCATAGCCACACTAAAGCCGAGCGCTTTAGCCATTTTATGCACTTTTAAAAAAGCACCGCTGACCCTTCACATAGGTCGCCTGAATACTAAAATCGCTGTTTAAAATAGCAAAATTCGCATGCTTACCTTCCGCTAAAGAACCAACTTGGCTGGCAATATTAAGAAATTGCGCGGGCACAATGCTGGCCATATTTATCGCCTCACGTAGCTC
Organism: Pseudoalteromonas sp. SR41-8; assembly: GCF_014163915.1. Classification (NCBI taxonomy): domain Bacteria; kingdom Pseudomonadati; phylum Pseudomonadota; class Gammaproteobacteria; order Alteromonadales; family Pseudoalteromonadaceae; genus Pseudoalteromonas; species Pseudoalteromonas sp. SR41-8. The sequence goes on along the minus strand of NZ_JACJEE010000007.1, from coordinate 106,256 downwards.
AACACTGCCTAATTGATGCATATTTTTAACTGCTTGCTCAAGCGTTAAAGTGCTGCCAGCTAACGAGCCGGAGGCAGTTCTCGCCACACCTTGTTGCACAACAACATCCATTTTACCCAATTTATACTCACCATCATTTAGTCCACCGGCATTGATACAATCACTGATCAAAGCGATTTTTTGTGGACCTTTTAGCTTATAGATCAGCTTTAAAATTGTAGGATGAAGATGTACACCATCTGCAATCACTTCAACAAGTGCGTCATCATTCATCAATACCGCGCCGGCACAACCTGGATCACGATGATGAATGCCACGCATCCCATTAAAAACATGCACCCCACCGCATGCGCCATGCTCAAGCGCGCTTTGAGTTTGTTCATAATTGGCATCACAGTGACCAAGCATTACCCTAATTCCTTGCGCTGTCAGGTATTCAATTAATACATTTGCGCCTGGCTTTTCTGGCGCCAACGCAACCACTTTTAAGCTACCCGTGGCTGCATTAATCATCGCTTCTAGATGCGACTGCGATAGCTCTAAAAAGTAATCTTGATTGTGCGCGCCTTTATGAACTTCACTGAAAAACAGGCCCTCACTATAGCCACCTAGCACCTGAGCACCGCTAGGTTGCTGCGTGTATGCCTGACCAATTACACTCATAGCATTAAGTGTTTGTTGCCAATCGGTGGTCACTGTCGTTGCTAAAAAGCCTGTTACTCCATGCTCTGCAAGTGAGCATGAAATCGTTTCAATACTACTCATTTTACAATCAATCACATCACAACCTTCGCGACCATGAATGTGTAAATCAATTAAGCCTGGAATAATTGCAGCATTACCATAATCATCAATAGGCACACCGGCTGTAGGGTTTTGCGTAAAATGACTAATAATGCCATTTTCAACTAACATGAAGTGATTTTTAAGTACTCGTTCTTGACAATAAATTACATCAGCTTTGACGTAAAACACGGATCCAATCATGCCAGCGCTCCCACTTGTTCTTTGGCCAAAATAGCGGCACCGCGAGCGCCACTGGCATCGCCAAATTCAGCAAGCACTATTTTTGGCACCCGAATATCAGCAAATACATACGGTACGATTGCCTCTTCAAGCTTGCTCATTAGTTCATCAACTAAAGACATACCCCCACCAACTACAATCACCTCAGGGTCATAGGCCATAATAATTGCCGCAAAAGTACTGCCAATTAAATCCAAATAACAGGCAAAGCTTTGTTGGCAAAATACGTCGCCTTTTCTCAACCCTTCAACAATTTCAAAAGTAGTTAATACTTCGCCAGAAAAGTGCTGGTAAATTCTCGCCAAGCCAGGGCCTGCAATATAACTTTCAATGCACCCTGTTAAACCACAGCCACATTTTAAAATAGGTAACTGGTACTTCTGCTGTAACACTGCAGAAAGTGCGTAATGACCGTATTCACCTGCAATTCCTTGGGCGCTTTTATACAATTGACCATCAATACACAGCCCACCACCCGCACCAGTACCAAGAATTGCACCGAACACCCGGGTATGTTGCAAACCAACGCTGCTGCGCGCTTCTGAGAGTGCAAAACAGCGGCAATCGTTTTCGATCGCAACCGGGCGATTTATTAACTGAGCTAAATCTTGCGCGGCATTTTTACCGGTCGCATGAGGCACGTTAGCCGACAGTACTTGTTGGTTCGCATTAACAATGCCAGGCATACCAATACCGACCGCACCGTGACATTGATATTTATGATCGGCACTTAAAATCATACCTACTAACGCATTTAGAAAGTCTTGATAACTATTTTGCGGAGTCGCAATGCGCCATGATTCAAGTTGCTTTAATGAAGCGTCAAATACAGCAAGTTCAATTTTACTACCGCCAATATCAATGCCATAAATATACTGCTTAGTCATTAATATCACCTTGTTTTAGCGGGTAAATCGTCACCCCTTGCACCACTCTGTTTACTTCACCAGTTGGGCATGGGTTATCTACTGTAATGCCTAGTTGCCACGCTTTATAGAACGACATTATTTGCGCGCAGACCATATAATATAAGCCATTAAATACATCGTCTAATTGCTGCATCACCGCGTCATCTGGCAGCGTCAAGGCGTGAACATCAATAGCTTTATTATCGCGACGTAACTCATTCAACAAATCAATATCGTACTGCTTGGTATAGGTATTAGTTGAGCCAAATAAAACAATTAAAGTTTTATCATCAACCAATGATTTTGGGCCGTGACGAAAACCAAGCGGGGATTCAAAATACCCCATAACTTGACCCGCACTTAATTCTAATAATTTTAATGCTGATTCTTGCGCATAGCCTTTTAAGGATCCTGCGCCTAAATACACTAAGCGATGCATAGGCAGTTCAGCCAATGTTTTTAGTTCAGCTAATTTACCAGCAATATTTTTTTCAACCGCTTCTGCAATAGTTAAAACAGCGTTATCTGCATCACTAAATATTGCCACACTTGCCACCAACATTGAGGTAAAACTACTGGTCATAGCGAAGCTGTGATCAAGTGTTTGCGTAGGCATCAATAACGAGAAATAGTTTTCATCTTGCGCTGCTTGTTTATGCAGTGCTCCATCAGGGTTACAAGTAATAAATAGATGCGCGCAGTGTTTTACATAGTTATTCACTACATCAACAGCGGCAACACTTTCAGGACTATTGCCCGAGCGTGCAAATGACACTAATAAAGTTGACTTATTTGGCTGTAAATACTGCTCTGGGCAGGCAACAAGCTCTGTGCTACTAACACTTCGACAAGCAATATCCAATTGTTGATTCAAATAACCAACAACCGCCTCACCAACATAAGCTGAGGTACCGGCACCGGTAAAAATTATTTGCGCATTTGGCTTATCTAATACGCCTGCAAGCCAACTATCTAGCTGCGCTCGCGCAGCTTTTACAATACTGAGCGTTGCTCGCCAACAATCGGGCTGCTGCATAATTTCTTTTGCAGTCCATAAACTATTTTTAGCTTCTAAAAGGGTTTCATCAATTGCTAAATAACTAGACATTACTACCTCACTTACGTCTATTGTTGTTTAAAACACGCATCTGCGTAGCGACTGGTTACTTGCATTATGTGATGAAGTACCAAAGATTTAGGGCTGTTTTGCAGGGTGTTATTTCGCACTGCAAGATACTGCAATGGCATATATTGGCTTAGTAACGGCAGTGGTATCGGTTGTTCTTGTAAATTACAAAATAGCTTATCAACGGCAGCTTGATTGCCTTGTTGTCCCCAGTAATAACGGATTCGATCACTAAAACTAAAGCGACGATAAAGCTGCTGCACTGATTTATCAACTTGATAAAAACGCTGCCAATTTTTCGGAAACTGCTGCATATCGGCATCAATAACAGTGCGTATATGTGAACATTGCTCGGTGTCTATTAGCGCATCTTCAATATGGCTTAATGCAAATAATGCCTCACGCAAAGCAAAGGTAAGCTCTGGGCCCACTTTTAAAATCGCAAAATGATCATTTACTAATTGTTGATACGCAATGGGCGTTTGATAATCAGTTGAATGTGCTTCAAAGGCAATGCCATCAACGGCCTTTATATATTGCTTTAGCCGTTGCGCTTTAGCGCTATCATAATCAAATACTTGCGTGTTATCGAATTCCACACCTGGCTGTACAACCAAGCCAACTACTCGCTGCCATGCCGATGATAACCCCTGCTGTAAAAATGCATCGTGATGCAATGCCAATGTACTAGCAACATGGTCAGTTTCTGTGACTGCAAGCGTATCTATTTGCTCATCGGCACCACCGGGCGGCGGCACCTCAGTACCAATAACATAGACTAAGTCACTGCGGCCAAAGGTATCTAATGCTGTTTGTTCAGCCACTGCACACAACTGCGCCGCACGTGTTGCAACTGTTTCATCAGCTAAAATTAATTCATCATCGGCGCAGCGCATACTGGTGTCTAAGTGAATTTTTTTGAATCCTGCACCAACATAACTGGCGATCAACTGCTCAGCTTTTTGCATCGCCGATTCAGCGCTTTCATCACACCAACACACAGGGCCTAAATGGTCACCGCCAAGGATCAGCTTATCAATTGCAAACTCTTGCTTTGTCGCAAGCTGCTCAATAAATGCCATAAAATCAGCAGGTAACATACCCGTATAACCACCAAACTGATTGACCTGATTAGCGGTTGCTTCGATTAATAAATAACTATTATCTTGTTTGGCTTGCAATATGGCAGCTTCTAGCACCAATGGATGAGCGGAACAAACGGCATAAATACCCTGTTTTTCGCCGCGTTTATTCGCTGCGATTAATTGCTGTAATATCGTCATTGCAAGCCTCTTCGTTAGATAATCTTTGTTTAGTTATGAAAGTTAAAGATCGAGAATATGTAACCGCACACCTGCATCTTCGAGCGCGGTTTTTATCTCTGCTGGAATTCCACTGTCTGTAACCAGTACGTTTATTTCACTGGCGGCAATAATTTTATGCACGCCTTTACGATTAAATTTACTAGAATCTGTTACTACTATGATCTCTCGCGATACTTCACACATCACCCGATTTAGCAGAGCTTCAAGCTCAAAGTGCGTTGTAATACCAATATCTTTTTCAAAGCCATCAACACCCAAAATTAACTTATCAAAGTGATATTGTTGTAAGTGCTGTTCAGCTTGGCGGCCATAAAATGACAGTGATTTTTTACGTAGCGTGCCACCAGTCATTAACACTTCAACCGATGGCGCATTAAGTAGTGAGTGCGCCACATTTAAGCCATTGGTCATCACAACTACGCCGTGGTGGCTGGTTAGATTTTTAGCGACTTCTTCAGTTGTTGTCCCTGAGTCTAAAATAATCGATTCACCATCCTTAATTAGACTCGCTGCAAATTTACCTAAGCGCTCTTTAATACCGCGATTTGCATCGTGTTTTTCTTTTAATGATAATTCTTGAGTTAAGCGATTACTGGCAACTGCACCACCACGGGAGCGTACCAACAATCCTTTTTCATCCAACTCATTTAAGTCGTTACGGATAGTTACCGTTGAAACACCAAACAACTGAGCTAACTCAGGAACCTGCACCCGCTCTTGTTTGTAGACCAATTGCACAATCTCATGACGCCTTTCGATAGTGTTAAGCATGCCCGCTCTCTTTCATTGTTAACTTTCATTCATTGTACGCAGCTTTCGTTTACTTTCAATTCAATTTTTTTACATTTATCTTTAAACATTAAAAAGTTAAATTAAACCATTGTAAATAAAGACTTTAAAATAAAAAATAAAAAACAACACCACCAAAACGAAAGCAAATGAAAGATTTTTATCTTGCATTGACATTTCATTGTGTGTACAAATAAAAGCCTGCGAAAACAAATTTACAAATAATAAACAATAAGGGCAATGTTATGGGCGATCTCAACCGTAGACGATTTTTACAATCAATGGCCGCAATTGCAGCAACCAGCGCGGCTTTGGGTTGTACCTCTACCACCAATTCCAAATCAATATTAAGAACCGCACAACAAGGACGTTCAACCCTTGGCTTAACAGTGCCAAAAATGGACGTAGTAAGGGTTGGCTTTATTGGCGTGGGTGAACGTGGTGTTGGTGCTGTTAAGCATTTTTGTCATCTCGATGGCGTTGAAATTAAAGCAATTTGCGATACCCATCAGGCCGTTGTAGACAGGGCCGTGAAGATTGTCGTTGATAAAGGTTTTAAAAAACCAGATACCTATGGCAAAAACGATCACGATTACCGTCGCATGCTAGAACGCCAAGATATTGATATTGTTATTATTTCAACACCATGGCAGTGGCATACGCCGATGGCTGTCGATACCATGGAAAGCGGCAAGCATGCTTTTGTTGAAGTACCAGCAGCAGTGACTGTAGAAGAGGCATGGCAACTAGTAAACACCTCTGAGCGAACTCAAAAAAACTGCATGATGTTGGAAAATGTTTGCTACGGACGCGACGAATTAATGGTTCTTAATATGGTTCGCCAAGGCGTTTTTGGTGAATTGTTGCATGGTGAAGCAGCATATATCCATGAGCTACGCTGGCAAATGAAAGAAATTGACCATAAAACAGGTTCTTGGCGTACACCATGGCATGCAGCGGTTAATGGTAATTTATACCCAACTCATGGCTTAGGCCCTGTTTCACAATACATGAATATCAATCGTGGCGATCGTTTTGACTATATAAGCTCGATGAGCTCGCCATCATTAGGCCGTGCAGCCTACGCTAAAAAAGAATTCCCCGCAGATCATAGCCGCAACAAACTTAACTATATTGCGGGTGATATGAATACCAGCATTATTAAAACGGTTAAAGGTCGCAGCATTATGGTGCAACACGATACCACCACCCCACGTCCTTATTCTCGTCATAACTTAATTCAAGGCACTAACGGTGTGTTTGCTGGCTTTCCAAATAGGATCGCACTTGAGCAAGGTGGCAGTAAAAGCTATCACGAGTGGGATTACGACATGGCTGATTGGTATAACAAATACGATCATCCGCTCTGGCAAAAAATGGGCGCTGAGGCTGAACGCAACGGCGGCCATGGTGGCATGGACTTCTTGATGTTTTGGCGGATTATTTTTTGCCTACGCAATGGCGAACCACTTGATCAAGATGTGTATGACGCAGCCGCATGGTCAGCTGTTTTCCCGCTATCTGTTGATTCTGTAGCCGATAGAAGTAACAGCAAAGACTTCCCAGATTTCACCCGTGGTCTTTGGCAGCAAGCAAAACCACTTGGCATTATTTCGTAATTAACCTCACGCGTGTTGGAGAAAAATACACTCAACACGCGTGGCAATAACTCAATAAAAAAACAACCATCAACAAGTAAAATACAGGTAACTATTATGAAAGCACAACTAAAACTGTCCACACTGTTTTTGTCTATGAGCGCCATCTTCAGTGGCACCTCGCTGGCAGCTGATGAAGACAAAAAAAAAGAAAAAGAAGCCGAAGCAGAGCAAGTCGAAGTAATTGAAGTTAGAGGTGTTCGCTCGAGTATTAAAGAATCCCTGTATTTAAAACAACAAGCTGTGGGGGTTATGGATGCTATCGTTGCTGAAGATATCGGTAAGTTTCCCGACCAAAACATTGCCGAGGCATTGCAACGGATGACGGGGATTGCAATTACGCGTAACGGCGGCGAGGGCCAAAATGTTACCGTGCGAGGTTTAGGTGGTGACTACAACGTTACCACCGTTAATGGCCGACGCATGGCATCAGAGCATTCTAGCCGTAACTTTAATTTTGACTTAATCGCCCCCGAAATAGTCCAATCCCTCGAAGTATACAAATCCCCACAAAGTAAAACACAAGAAGGCGGCATTGGCTCAGTTATCAATATCAAAACCCGCAAACCTTTGGATTTAGATGGTTTCACTTTATCAGGCAGTGCCAAAGGCATTTATGAAGAACGTACTGGCGACACCAATCCACAAGCTTCGTTTTTAATTAGTGATACCTTTTTTGATAATACCTTTGGAGCGCTGTTTACAGCGGTATATTCTGAACGTACACAGCGTGAAGACTCTTATGAAGGTGAAGGTTTTTATGATCCAGACGAGAATGTTGATGTACGTATCCCAATCGATAGTAACGGTAACGGCAAGCTTGAAGATAATGAGCAATCATACCCATCGATTATTCCAGGCTACGTACGTTATTCAAATTGGCAGGATACGCGTGAGCGACTGGGTGCAAGCTTAGCGCTGCAATGGCGCCCGTCAGATAGTATAGATGTTAACTTTGACAGCATGTACTCACAATACGAAACCAATGGTGAGCAATATCAAATTTCATTTGTAACCTATGATGAATCTTGGACACCGGGGATCCCCGCTATCGGTGAAGTAAAGTTCAATGAAGATGGTAATGCTAATTATGTAGAACTAGTTGATGGCGCAATGGCTGAGCTGTTAAATGTGTCTGTGCCACGTAATACAGATACTTGGCAATGGGGTTTTAATACGGTTTGGTATGCCACTGAGAGCTTAACGGTTGATTTAGATATTTCACAGTCACAAGCTAAAAATGTCAGCAATGGTAACAATCGTTTTATTGTTGCACGTGGTTTTGTTGATGGTATCACTATCGACCAAACCGGTAGTAATATGCTGCCAGATGTGACCATGACCCCAGCACTGAGTGCAGAACAACCTTTTGGTGCGCATTACAGCTACAATTCAGGCACCGATGTGAAAGACCAAATAGAAGAGGTGCGCTTAGCAGCAACCTATATTCCCTCTTTTGAACTAGTGAAAGATATTCAATTTGGCGTTCATTACGGCAAACAAACCAAAGAACGCAGTGTTTATAAATCAAAAAATGCATCAATGTTCAGTAATGGTGGCGCTTATTTTAAAAACTCAGAATACGACAGTTTTGACGACTCAAGTGTTGAAGAGCTAGGCGGCTTAAACCTATTTCGTTTACCAGCAGATGTACTCGTGCCAGCTAACTTTGATAACTTCTTAGATGGTGAGCCTGGTAAACATCCGGATCCATGGGCAAGCTTTAATTACGACAAACTGTATGCTTTTTATGAATCAATTAATCCACAAGCGGCGCAAGATAAAATTGTCGCAAAGAACAGCCCAAAGGATTCATTCGCCCTTACTGAGCAGACCTTAGCGGCTTTTGTTGAAGCAAATCTACAAGGCGATATTGCTAAACTGCCTTTTGCACTAAACATGGGCGTCCGTGTAATACAAACCGATGTCACATCAGATGGTTACATCTTTGATGTTGATAATGTTCGTTACAATATAACCGAAAAAGATGGCGCATTAAGCTATCGCGTTGAGGGTGAAATTGAAGATTATTACACCCGCTCCACCACTGAAGAAAGCTACACCGACGTACTACCGAGCTTAAACTTTAAATTGCATCTACGTGATGACTTACTCTATCGTTTTAGTGCGGCTAAAGTAATCACACGCCCAAACTTAGATTATCTATCGCCTTATAGCTACTTAGATTTTAATAATGCCGAATACCATGCCTCAAACCCGGGTATTAAGCCACTAAGAGCCAATCAAATAGATACGACGATTGAATGGTATTTCTCTGACTATGGTGCACTAACCTTTGCAGCCTACTATAAAGACATCGAATCAGTGATTGCCCGCGGCCGAGTAGGCACTGCGCAAGTGGGTAATTATTTTAAAGATGGAGTGGCTGTAGAAGGCCCAGTTTTTACAAAAATCTCACCTACATCGGAAAAAGGCGCAACAATTTTAGGCTTTGAAACAGCTTATCAGCAGTCTTTTGACGAAATACTTCCAGCACCATTCGATGGCCTGGGTGTACAAATAAACTATACTTTCACAGACAGCAGCTATGACGACGAAGAGCTAAATGATCTGCCATTTGTGGGGATGTCTGAGCACTCGTATAACGCGGTTATTTATTATGAAAAAGGTGATTATCAAACCCGTATTGCTTATAACTGGCGCGACGACTACTTAGTCTATCCTGATGCATGGGGCGGACCAGAATGGGCGGCAGACTACGGCCAATACGATTTCAGTGCCAGTTACAATATCACTGAGAAAGTGCGAGTTGATTTAAGCGTAACCAACTTAACCAATGAAAGACAGTGGTCATACGTAAAAACAGAAGAACAAATTCGTCGCTTAGCGCGCTATGGTCGCTCGATTAGCCTTGGCTTTTCAGCATCATTTTAAGCTTATACCCAAACCACCTCAAGATGCAGAATTCACATCTTGAGGAGGCTTGGGTATACCCTCTTATATTAGCGCCGTTTGTCGGCGCTTTTTATGGAGCTCACTATGAGAGTTTTACTATTTATTGGTTCATTATTATGGACTTCATTTTCGCCATTTGCAGTGGCAAACCAAACCACGGATTACTTTATTCCCAGTTATGGCAATAGTGCTACTAGCCATAGTATCGCAGCAAATAAAAAACTGATTAGTGATGTGGGGATCACGCACTGGCAAGACTCTGCAATACCAGTTAATCACTACTTTTACCTGCCAACAAAAGCGGCTTTTAATTTAAAGTTGCGCGCAAAAGTTGCAGGCGATCGCAGCCAGCTTAAAGTCGACTTTAATCAACAGAGTCAGTTAATTACGCTCACTAATCAGCAATTTCAAGATATCGATCTTGGCGAATTTCTGCCAGATCAAATCGGATACCAACAATTGCAACTTACCGGTATCGCTAAAACAGCTGACACCTTTGCTGATATTCAAGGTCTTATTGTCACGCTAGATAAAGAGTCGGCGGCGCCTTTATATGTAAAAGATGATATTTATTGGGGTCGTCGCGGGCCTTCCGTGCATTTAAACTATCCCATACCTGACAAGACTAAAAACTATCAATGGTTCTATTCAGAGCTGAGCGTACCACAAGGGTATGATCATCAAGGCTCGTATTTTATGGCCAATGGTTTTGCTGAGGGTTACTTTGGTATGCAAGTAAACTCTGACACTGAACGCCGTGTATTATTTTCAGTATGGAGTCCTTTTCAGACCGATGATCCAGCTGCTATTCCTGTGGAAATGCGTATTCAGCAATTAGCTAAAGGGCATGATGTGTATACCGGTAAGTTTGGTAATGAAGGTTCTGGCGGGCAAAGCTATTTAGTATTCCCTTGGCAAGCAGAACAAACCTACCGCTTTTTATTGAAAGTAAATCCGACTGAAAACCTTGCTAATCATACCGACTACAGCGCATATTTTTATGACCCTATCGCCGCAAAGTGGCTGTTCATTGCTTCATTTAGACGCCCTAGTACAGATACATATGTGGCAAGGCCACACAGCTTCTTAGAAAACTTCATCCCTGATGCAGGGCAATTCGAGCGCAAAGCGCTATACAGAAATCAGTGGCTCAGAGATACTCAAGGCCAATGGCACTCGCTTGATAAAGCACAATTTACTTATGATGCAACGGCTGCCAAGCAATCAAGAATGGATTATCAAGGAGGCACTGAAAACGCAGGTTTTTACTTACGCAACACTGGCTTTTTTACAGGCCCAACTAAATTACACAGTGAATTTGAACGCCCAGTTGGTCAAGCGCCTGAGGTAGACTTAAGCGCTTTGCCAGATAACTAAGCCATTTTATAACAGCGCTCTGGCCGACCTATGCTGCCATAGCTTTGGTCGGCACTGACTTGCTCTGCCTCTAGTAAATATTCTAAGTAACGGCGTGCAGTTGAGCGACTTACTCCTACAAGATCGCCCATTTGCTGTGCTGTAAAAGGCGTTTTTTTGTGCTCTTTAAATGCATCAATAATCTTTTTTAAAGTAAGCTGATCAACCCCTTTCGGCAGTCTAACCGGTGCTTTACTTTGTTCGCTTGAGCCAAATAAAGTGTCGACCATAGATTGGGTCACCTCGTTAGCATCAGACAAACACTGCTGGCGTGACTCAAATCGCGCTAACGCCTGATCAAGTCGATTAAGCATCAAAGGTTTAACCAAAAAATCACACGCCCCTAACTGCATTGCCTTTTCAAGAGTTTCGACTTCTTTGGCGGCAGTCAGTAGCATCACTTCGCTTTTAATTGAGCGCCGACGCAAGTCTGTTAATAACTCAAGGCCATTGCCATCTGGTAGATGGATGTCAAGCAAGATCAAATCGGGCTCTATCGCCTGTAATAGCGCGGTAGCTGTACTTAAGTTTGCTGCAATACCAACTACTTGATACTGACCTTGACGCAAGCTTTGTCGGGCAGTTTGGTTCCCCGCAACCCCATTCGGTAAAAGCAGGTATTGAGCAAGAAGTTGTGCAACTTCGAGCTCATCTTCGATGATAACTACTGAATATGTCATTTTTTATTACTCATTTTAGCGTTGCAATGTTAGCCCATTTACTTTTATTGTTGTTTGCTTGGCCACTGCTTATTAGCCTAAATTACCTTAGGGTTATTTAGGAATATAGACGCTTAATCGCGCGCCTTTTAAATCTGACTCACCAATTTCTAAACTACCACCACACGAATCTAAATTAGTTTTCACTAAATATAAACCAATGCCATGCTCTGCCCCTGCTTTTGAACTGTATTGTGGGGTAAATATCACTTCATGGTCGTTACCCAAGCCAAAACCACTGTCTTCGACATCAAACAATAATGTCTTACTCGTTTCATCAACCGTGACTCGTACATGAGGTTCTCGATCTTTACTGGCTCTGATCGCCGCATCAATGGCGTTATCAATTAAGTTGCCCAAGATTGATACTACTCGTTCTAACATTTCAGTACGTGCGATGGCACCAAGTAAACTTTCTGGGTTTAATTCCAATACTACGTTTAACTCGCGGGCTTTATGGTATTTACCCACCAGCAAACCGGCTAACACAGGATCTTGAATACGTTCTAATAAATGGTGGATCTGTGCTTGTGAACCTTGGCTTTCTTGGCCGATCAATTCGATTGCTTGCTCATTTTTACCCATTTGAATAAGCGCCCCAATTAGATTTAGCTTATTCGAATAGTCATGGGTTTGCACCCTTAACAACTCGGCAAATGCTTGTACTTTAGTAAGTTGCTGGCTCAAGTATTCAAGCTCATCAGCTGGGCGCAGAGTGAGTAAAATACCATCCGCCTGCCCTTGCACTTGCAATGAAAAACGCGACAACACCAAACGTTTATCCGCAGCAAACAACTCAAAGCCAACCATTTTACGACGCTGATTTCGTAATAAAAACTCAGCATGCTCTGGCAGTAAATCTTTCAGAGTTAATGACTGATTAATACAGGCGACTGGTTTATCTAAAATTTCACAAGCACGCTGAGTCAGTTTGCGTACTCGTCCGTCGGGATCAAGTGCAATAACACCGCTACGCATGGTATTTAAAATAGCGTCCTGCTCTGAAAACAACCTCGCTATTTCATCTGGTTGCAAACCAAAGATGGCATTTCTTACTCGCTGACCAATAAAGATAGCGGCAATAATACTCAAAGCAACTAACAACAAACCCCAAATCATAATTTCAACAATCCGCTCACGGATCAACGGCTCAACCGATTGCACTAAAAAACCGACCGAGACCAAACCAATAATATTTTGTTGCTCATCGTATACCGGCACTTTACCGCGAATGGATTTACCTAAGCTGCCCTGCGCCACCGAAATATAACGCTCGCCGTGTAACGCGTCTTGGCTATCACCGCCAACCATTTTTTTACCGAGTTTATTGCTATCTGGATGGACGATTCGATGCGCATTTTTATCACCAATAACAATAAAATCTGCGCCAGTTAGCTGGCGCAGATTTTCTATTTCTTGGTTGATTGCCACCAAGTTACTAGGGTTCTTTAAAGCTTTAACGACATCATCGCTTGATGCAATACTCGTCGCCACAGCGAGTGCTTTGTCACCAATGTGATCATGCAAACTTTGTGCGGTAATTCGATACACCAAACCGCCAAATAACACCGCTTGTAATACACACAGCCCTGTAACCCAAATTATTAACCGCGTTTCTAAACGCTTAGGCTTTTTAACTATGTTTTGCAGCGGATTTTGCGTCTTGGTGTAGCTCATTTTTTACCTCAATTATGCATGCTCTTGCTTCACTTTAAGCGCCGCTTTATCTGCCCGGCGTTGGGTTATAAAGTCTTTTAATGGAAATAACAACACTAATATTGAGATAATAAAAATGCTCAATGTTAGTGGGCGTTCCCATAAGAAGCTTAATGAACCATCCGAGATCATCATTGAACGACGGAAGTTACGCTCAATCATGTCGCCTAAAATAAAGCCTAATAGTAATGGTGCCATTGGGAAAGCCAGTAATCGTAATACCAACGCCACCACAGCAAAGCCAACCATCATAAATAAATCAAAGGTATTAAAGGAAACTAAATACACACCAATTAAGCTGAAGAACAAAATCATTATCGTTAATACTGATTTTGGCATCGCTAATACTTTTGCAAAATATGGTATCAAAGGAAGATTCAAAATCAGCAATACGATGTTACCAAAGTACATGCTAACGATAACCGCCCAAAATACACTTGGGTTTTCTTGCATCAGCATTGGACCTGGCTGAATACCGTAAGCAATTAAGGCACCTAACATAATAGCCGTAGTACCCGAGCCTGGAATACCTAATGTCAATAATGGTACAAATGAACCGGTACATGCAGCATTGTTCGCTGACTCCGGTGCTGCCAAGCCTCGTAATGAACCTTTACCAAACTTTTCTTTTAAGCCTTTAGGCGCTAAGTTACGTTCCGTCGCATACGCCATAAAGCTAGCGATAGTGGCACCTGCACCCGGCAATACGCCAACAATAAAACCAAGTATAGACGAGCGGCCAATAACTGGCGCAATGTCTTTGATCTCTTCTTTGGTCAATTTAGTTGAACCGATTTGCGGTGTGTCTGAATCATTAATACTCTTAGTTTCTTTTTTCTCTGGACGCACTACATTAATAAGCGCCTCAGCCAGTGCAAAAGTAGCCATTGCCACTAATAAAAAGCTAATGCCATCAAGTAAGTCAGCTTGGCCTAACGTAAAACGCTCAGTACCAGATGATGGATCAATCCCCACAGTCGCGAGCATTAAGCCAAATACTGTCATCATCATGGCTTTTAAAAATTGCCCTTTATTAGAAAACGCCGCGATCGCTGTTAAACCTAAAAACATCAGTACAACGTAATCTGGAGATTGAAAACTCAGCGATACTTTTGCCAACAAGGGGGCTGCAACCATCAATAAAATTGCGCCTATGGTTCCGCCGATAAAGGAGGAGTAAGCGGCTATCGCCAATGCTTTGCCAGCATGACCTTGTTTAGCCAGCGGATAGCCATCAAAGGAGGACGCAACTGTACCCGCCACCCCAGGGGCATTAATTAAAATAGATGATGTTGAACCGCCAAAAATTGCACCGTAATACACCCCCGCCATCAGAATCATCCCTGAATCGGCACCGATGCTATAAGTAATTGGGATCATTAACGCAATAGCAGTAATTGGCCCAAGCCCCGGAAGCATGCCGATAAAGGTACCAACAAAACAACCCACTATTACATACAATAAATTGTTCCAGTCGAGTACGGTCGACAAGCCCAGCATAATTCCATCAAACATAACTTAACTCCACAGGTTGCCAGGAACCAAATAAATACCGAGCACTTGGGTCATTAAAAACCAAAACACTACAGCAACAGGGATAGAGGCCAATAAGAGAATAGCCTTGCGGCGCTCACCCATAACAAAAAAGCCAACTAATAAAAACGCACTGGTTGAGATTAAAAAGCCAATAGGCTCAAGCGCTGCGCTATATATCACCATCAATATAAGCAACCCGATTGTTCGCAATACATGTGACTTTTCGAGCGCATTATCTTCATCAACGGCTGCAGTTGGTTTAAGTAAAGTAGCCCCGATAGAAAGCAGACAAACGATAATACCAAATGCCGCATATACTTTAGGTAAGGTGGCAGAAGTAACCGTTTCATACTCTTCAAATGGGAGTAACGGAATTTGCCATGCAACAATGGCGTAGAGGGTAAATAGCGCCAAGAATAAACTTGGCCCTAGTAGTTCGCGATTCAACATAAAAGCCTCGATTAACGTGACGTACGAATAAAGCCGAGTTCTTCCATAACAACTTTAAGCTGTGCTTCTTGCTGTTCAAGTGACTTTATAAATTGATCTTTTTCTTGGAATAGGTTTAACCAACCGTTACGTGCACGGACTACTTCCCATTCTGGAGTGGTTTGTAATTTACGTAACTTCTCGGTGTATTCTGCAAGTTTATCAGCCGGTAAATTAGGTGCCGCAAAGAAACCACGCCAATTAACAAACTCCATATCATAACCAAGTGATTTTAAGGTTGGAATTTGTGGATAATCTGGTAGTGCCTCACCAGAGGTCACAGCTAGAATACGTGCTTGACCGCCATTAGCGACTTCTAACGCTTCGCTAAGTCCGGTAGAAAGTAAGTTAACCTCGCCAGATAACAACCCTGCTTTGGCTTTACCACCCGCGTCATAAGGGATATAACGCAAACGACGTCCGTCAAGGCCTGCCGCTTTAACTGCTTGCGCTGCAACTAAGTGATCCATGCTGCCACGTGCAGAGCCACCAGCTACTTTTACAGAGCCTGAATCTTCTTTCATTGCTGCGATCACATCCTGCCAGGTTTTAAATGGCGAATCGTTACGTACTACAAATGCACCGTAGTCGGCAATCATACTGGCAACGGGAGTTAAATCACGGTAGCTGTAAGGAATTTTACCGGTTAGTGCCCGCAACACGATAGGTGTTGAGTTAACCATTAAGATATCGCCTTTTTTAGTACCAGACTCAATCAGATAAGCGATTGCACGGCCACCGCCGCCGCCCGACATATTTTGAAAAGACGCATTATCTTCAATACCCGCTTTCACTAAACCTTCACCCACACCGCGTGCTGTGGTATCCCAGCCGCCACCAGGGCCGCCCGGTACTAAAAAGTGAATGTCAGCCATAGCAAACGGACTGCTTAGTACTAACGATGCCGCAAGTACCGTAGTTTTAAATGATTTAAATGATTTTTTAAGTAAGTTCATCTCAATTTACTCCTAAAATAAATACTGCATGCGCGCACTAAAGCCCATACCTGAGTCTTCATCACCCACTAACGCAGTTGCGCCTGGACCCTCTACATCGCTGTAGATCAAGTTGCCCATAAATTTGATATCGCTGCTGATATAATAGGATGTGCCTAGGGTATAAGTAGTTACTTCAGTACCTTGCGTGCTACTTGTTGCATCCATTTGTGATACTCGGGCGACAAGCTCCCACGCATCTTTAATGCCTTTAGGTTGTACAAATAATGCTGAACCGGCTTTGTACCTGCGTTGCTCACCACCTAAGAAGTAGCTCGCTGATACATGAAAACCATCATAACGCTCGCCATCAAGCGGGTCGGCGCCATTAACAGCATCGAGTGTGCGGCTTGCGTATTCAGCCTCTAGCGTTAATGCATCAGCTTGATACGCAAACTCAAGACCACTTTGCGACAAACTATCCAATGCCACGGCATTACCACCCACCGCATAATCAACAAGACGTACATTGGCTTCACGTATTTCGCCACGGGCAAAGCGCGCACCTAACTCGTTACCACCCATATCACGGTATGAATGCCACGCACCTAAATGAATCACATCGCCTGGGGCTGCGCTTGACCAAGTAACACGTCCCGTTGCAGCGAGTGTTAGTTGATCATCTTCGTCATGACCCGTCGCACCAAAGGCATCATTTTTATAAACACCAACGGCATAACGAAAACCACTGTCTTTAAAGTATTGAGACGCTGACGCTCCCCAACGGAAGAACGGCGAAAAAGTATTGGCTAGCGTACTGCGCTCTATAGTATTGGTATGCTTAGAGCTCGTTAAGCCATTTAAAGTGATGTCTTCACGGATTTTACCCGCTTTAATTTTTAGACCATTATCGAAATTATAACGAACTCGCGCCATCACGATTTCTGCTGTACCTTCGGCAAACTCAAGCAGTAACTTGTGATCCCAGTTACCATGCTCACTTTCAACATAAGTACGAATACGACGCGCAAAAAAATCACCGCCCGCATCACCGTCATTATTCGCGTTATATGCACCATCAAAATAGTTGTAATCAAGTTGCACTCGACCACCAAATTCCAAATTAAAGCCGCTAGACTTCTTCAGCGCAGCGACTTCTTTTTGTAGTTCGTCTAGTTGCTGCTGTAATTTTTCAGTGTCATTGGCAGCGAATGCTGAGGTACTTGCTAGCGCTGCTGCAATGGCTAAAGCCAATTGTGTGTTACTTGCTTTCATTGGTTGTTCTCTCCACACCTGTTGATGATTTTGTTGTCGTTAGATGAGCGACTACACACTGCTATCTGTCTTCGAGCATAGTGTTAACGTCAGATTAACGAAATGTTTAGAATTTAAGCTGCATTGATCTGCTTAAAATGCATTTAGCGCATAAAAATCACGCACAATATGCACAAAACTACAGTTTAATAACTCGTTGATAGTAATTGATTATTTATTGAGGTTTAGCTAAAAGAGGCATCTTAAGGGGTGATAAATAATTCACCCCCTTGATAATACTTATACTTTAAAGTTGCTTACTAGGTTGTCTAACTGTTGACACTGCTGTGCCAATGCTTGGCATGCACGCTCAGCCTGATCCACTTTGTCTAGCATATTGCCACTTGATGTAGCGATACGTTGCACATTGATATTCACATCTTCACTCACTTGGCTTTGCTGCGTGGCAGCGGTGGCAATTTGCATGTTCATATCGTTAATAATGGTAACTGCGTCATTAATACGCTGCACCGATTGCGCGGCACCGCGAGAGTGCTCAATCGTTTGTTGACCGCTTTTGGTACTGGCTTGCATTGCACCAACCGCTTGATTGGTGCCTTGTTGGAGCTTTTCAATCATGGCGTTGATCTCTCCGGTACTATCTTGCGTGCGACTCGCTAATGAACGCACCTCGTCAGCAACGACCGCAAAGCCTCGCCCCTGCTCACCCGCGCGCGCGGCTTCAATGGCCGCATTTAACGCTAACAAGTTTGTTTGATCAGCAATA
Source organism: Pseudoalteromonas sp. SR41-8 (assembly GCF_014163915.1). NCBI lineage: Bacteria > Pseudomonadati > Pseudomonadota > Gammaproteobacteria > Alteromonadales > Pseudoalteromonadaceae > Pseudoalteromonas > Pseudoalteromonas sp. SR41-8. The sequence goes on along the minus strand of NZ_JACJEE010000007.1, from coordinate 87,656 downwards.
CCACGGATAACATCAAGCACAGTGGCGATATTCATTACATCTTGCTCTAAGGTGTTTATTACGTCGCTCGATGCCGAAATGTCGGTCACCAGTTGATTAATTAACGAAATGGTTTCTTCAATTGTGGCTTTTGCTACATTGGCATCATTATTAGCAGTACTTGTGGCACTGGCCGCATCATTAGCGTTTTGGCTTACGTTATCACTGGTCGTGCTCATTTCATTTACCGCAGCTGCCACTTGCTCACTTTCTATTTGCTGATTACTGGCTTCACTTAATACACTTGCAGTAATAATGCGCAAACTTTCAGTTTCATTGCGCACCTGTTCAGCCGAGCCGACAACCGCCAATACTGTGTTATGAATTTTACTGATAAAGGTATTAAACGAACGCGCAAGCGCACCCATTTCATCGTTTGACTCACTGTTTAACCGTTGCGTGAGATCGCCTTGGCCACTAGCTATGTTTTCTAATGCTAACTGCATTTTCTTTAACGGCGCCAAAATAACGGTAGACAGCAGCCAAGTTGCAGCTATTGATAAAACAAAGCTCAATACAATACCAAACTGCAAAGCAAAGCTAGCAGACTCTTGATTAGCGGTTACTTCAATTAAAGAATTTGTAAGTTTGGCATCTATTTCATCACGCATGCTAGTAACATTTTTGCGAATACGCGCTAACACTGCTTCCATATCTTGTTTATGCTCAGCTAAGTAACTAGCCGCAAGCTGGTGATCACTAAAAAGTGCTTGGTAGTAACGAGACCAAATAGCGACATCGGCTTTGATATTCGTAACCCGCTGTGCATTGATCGCATCAATGTAGCCAGACTTCACCAGCTTTAATGGGCTAGAAAGGCGCGCGTCGATACGGACTATATTATCTCGGTACTCTGCAAGCTGTACTATATAGTTTTGTTTGTCGCCTTGTCCTAGCACCATGCTCAAACCTGCCGTTTTCACCTGAAAGAGATCACGATAGCCGTCTTCAAGATCGTCCAGCACCGTTCGCACCTCTAAGCTTATAAAACTGTTAAGTCGAGCTTGCTCTTTAAACGTATACAACACGTAACCCGACAACACCGAAAAAATAACTAAGGCGACGACGACAGGAATAGCAAATTTAACTCGAAAGCTAAGGTTATTTATAAATTGGCTCATTTTTATCACTTATCAGTTTGCGGGCAATGGGAGGGTGTGTTTAAAAGAAAAATAGCGCTATGTACCTGAAAAAACAAATAAACTAAATGAACAAAAAGAATTAAAAAACCTAATAGCCACGACCATTCCAAGTATATTTATTAAGCCCTATAAGCCACACTCCCACTTTTAATTTTATTTTCCCAAAGCTGGGAAACTGCTTCTAACAATAAAAAAGCAAACCAAGCAATTTCAATCACTTATAGTTTGGCATGTTATTCGCTTTAGGCTATTCAATTGCCTTAACAACAAATTACCAATGCCATGGATATAGATAGCACCTTAAAACGCAGCACCAAACCGAGTCAGCGTAAAAAACTCATATTTGGCACCTTACTTATTAGCATAGCGCTTATTATTTGGCTGATTTACTCATGGCTAGCACCTACCACATTGGCGGCTAATCAACTGCAAATAGCCACCGTAACTCAAGCTGATTTTGTAATAAAAATACGTGGCTTTGGCCGTTTAAAATCAAAGTATCAGCGTTATTTAACCAATACCGATAGCGCCATGGTCGAAGCTATTCATGTATACCCCGGCACCCGCGTCAATAAAGACACCGTTATTTTAACCCTGGTAAATCCACTACAAGCGCAACGTTTATCAGTCGCACGGCTCGAATTGGCAAGACAAAAAGCCAGCGCTAACGAACAAATAATCAATCAAAAGAGTCAGCTATTAGAGCGCCAAGCAAGCCTGACTATTTTAAAAAGCGAGCTTGAAAGTGCCCAACTGCGTGCACAGGCCGAAAGTAAATTAATCGAGCAAGGCATTGTTTCAAGCCTTGATTACAAGCGCAGTTTATTAACCGTGAAGCAACTAGAGCAACGTGTTGATATTGAAAAGCAACGCTTAGTCCAATTAGCCGATATGCACCATCAGCGCAGTAAAATTCAACAAGAGCTATTAAGCCAATTTGAATTGAACTATCAAGTACAACAGCAAGCCTTTGATGACTTACAGGTCACCGCCGGCATTGACGGCATGCTGCAAGAGCTTAATGTAGAGCTTGGTCAAAACCTTACACCAGGTACACGCCTCGCCATAGTAGGCTCAGATACCGCTCTCAAGGCTGAGCTTAGTGTGCAACAAAGCGATGCAGAAAAAATAGCTTTAAATATGCCAGCAAGAGTAAACACGTTTAGCACGGGTAATAGTGGCGAAGTAATCGCAACTGTCACCCGTATTGACCCTATCGTCAGTGATGGCCGCGTGATGATTGAACTTGATTTAACAGGTTCGTTGCCAGCTAACGCACGCCCAGATTTAAGTATTGAAGGGTATGTAATAAGCCACGTCATACCCAATGCACTCACCGTTAACTTACCCATCAAAGTGCAAGCCGATACTGACGCTACGCTTTTTAAACTTAACCCGACTACCCATTTAGCACACCCCACGCAAATTGAATTTGGTACACTCAGTGATAACAAAATTCAACTGCTGAGCGGCGCTAAAGTGGGTGAACAGCTGATCATTTCAGATCTCTCTAAATGGCAGCATTTGGCAACTATAAAAATAGAACAGGAAAGTTTATGAACACCAATACACTTATCTCATTAAAAAATATCGCCAAGGTTTATCGCAGCCAAAATGTTGAAACCTACGCCCTCAAAAATATCGACCTTGAAATAAATCAAAGCGATTATATTTGCATTAGTGGCCCATCAGGTTGTGGTAAATCAACGCTGTTATCTTTACTTGGCTTGCTAGACAGCCCTACCGAGGGGCAATATTTTATTAAAAACGTCGATACCAACACCCTCGACATGGACCAACAGGCAGAGCTGCGTAATTTACATATTGGCTTTATTTTTCAGTCATTTAATTTAATAGATGAACTTTCGGTGTTTGATAACGTAGCATTGCCGCTGACCTATCGTGAGCCTGCTATGAGCCAAGCTGATATTCAGAGCGCAGTAAAGCATGCTCTTGATGAGGTTGAAATGGGGCACCGCGCCCAACATAAACCTAATCAGCTCTCTGGTGGGCAACAACAACGTATTGCTATTGCCCGCGCCCTTGCCGGTAAACCCAGTATTTTATTGGTTGATGAGCCAACCGGTAACCTTGACTCTAAAAATGGTGATGCAGTGATGGACTTGCTCGACGCACTGAATCAAAAAGGCACTACCATTTGTATGGTAACCCATGATTTACGTTACGCAGGACGCGCAAAAACTCAGCTAAAACTACTCGATGGCGAAATTATCTCGTATTCGCAAGCACGCCAAGATACGCACACTGAAAATACCAGCGCTGTATCCGCTGATACTGCCGAGGTGATTTAACATGAGCCGTTTAACTAAAACACGTAGTCAACTGCGCTTGGCGTGGGCATCACTGATGAACGCACCGGGGTTTGTTACCGCCGTTGTAGCCACCTTGGCGCTCACTCTCGCGACCTTATTTGTAGTGCTAAGCCTAGTAAATAGTTACTTTTTAAAACCCCTTGATGTATTTGACGAAACCCGCATGGTGGTGGTTGAGCAAAGCCTAACCTATGACGACTACGATGCGGTTGGCTTTCAAAGTTATCAATCGATGGTGCACTGGCTTAAAAACAATCAAAGCTTTGAGCAAGCTTTTATGATGAATGCCGCTGAAAATGTTTTTTTATACTTAGACGGCCAACCAAAAAAGGATGTGCTGTATGTCGGTGGTGAATATTTTGAGCTCCTACATACTCCTTTTTTACTCGGACATGGCTTTAAAAAGGGCGGAACTTTAGAAGAAGCTGATAATAGCGCGGTCATTTCAGAGAAGTTCTGGAAAGAACATTTTAATAGTGACCCTGATGTAATTGGTAAGCCCTTAAAAACAGCCAGTGAGATTGAAGGTGATGGGCATATAATAACGGGGGTTGTAGCGGCTAATTTCAGCCCACCTTACATGATTAAAGCGGGCTCTGTTGATGTGTGGTATCCAACCAGTTCTGACCGTCGATTTTTCCATAATGATGACTGGCAAAGCCCGTGGACCAACACGTTTAGAAACTTAAAACTGATTGCAGTATTAAAGCCTGGCGTCACTAACGAGCAAGTAAAAACCGACTTAAAAGCCCAAATTGATAACATTAAATCTGAGTGGTTCAATAATGGCGGCATTACTGATGTAAAGCCCGTTGTAACACCGTATCGTGAAGTTGAGCTTGGCAATAACGATCAACTTAGTTTAATGATGCTTGCAGGCGCGGTGGGGCTATTGGTCATCGCTGTACTAAACGTCAGCACCTTGTTTTTTTCACGCGCGTTAGCACAGCATAAAACCTTAGCGCTGCAAGCTGTACTGGGCGCAAAACGTAAAACTTTATTTAGCAGCATTTTACTGCAATCACTCATTTTAATGAGTATATCGGTCAGCATTGCACTGTTTTTATCTATTTGGGGTATTCGGTTATTCAAAGTACTTGCAGAAGGACGCTTGCCACTGGTGAACAGCTTGGCTGTTGACCTTAATTTGGTGCTGATAGCGGTAGTTATGTGTATTGCTTTAGCGTACATATTCTCAGTGATCACTGCACGTTTAGTTAACTACAAAACCTTAAATAGCCAAATGCAAAACAGTGGCAAAGGCGGCGTGTCGCAAGTATCTGGTCGTACTGTGCGTATACTAATTGGCACACAAATGTTTGTGGCAGCCTTATTAGTTAGCTTTTCAATTATGATTGTTAGCAAAGCACTCGACACCATTAATCGCCCACTGGGTAGCGACACTGAAAACCTGTACTTTGCACAGTTATTTCAAACCAATAACAATGCAACACTGGCTGAGCGCTACGAGCAAATTAAGCAGTATCAAAAAGTATTACAAAATAGCGAAGGCATTAAAGATGTTGCTCTTGGGCAAAGCCCAGTATCCGCAAGACAAAATGCCAATACCCTAACCGATGTTGCAGGTAAAAGCTCAATCTTCTTTCCAAGCCAGTGGGTCGGGCCTGATTACTTTGATTTAGTGGGCACAAAAATACTCGCTGGGCGTACTTTTAGTGAGCAAGCAATGCGCGGTGAAACTAACGAGTTATTGGTATCTATCAGTGTCGCTAAATGGCTATTACCCGACCAGGAGTACACAAATGTTATCGGTAAAAGCTACAAAGGCCTTGAAGATAAAATGTTTGAAATTGTCGGTATAACGGAGGACTTTAACCACCCTAAATACTACGACGAATCATTTGGTCGGCACATGTGGTGGCCCGCACAGCCTTGGAGCTATATGTTTGTTATTGAAACAGAGCAAGGTGTTGAGCTGACCAGCAAGCAAGTTTTAAGTTTATTAAGAAAAGCCAATAGTCACTTAACTTTATGGCAATTTAGAGACTTACAACAAGAGTACGATGATTTATTGTATATGAGCCACCTAACAGTAGCACTGTGTAGTACCTTGGCATTATTTACTCTATTATTAGCAGCAATAGGTATCTTTGGCGTGCTGAGCTATAACCTAGGTCTGCGCCGTTATGAGTTTGGTATTCGCATGGCGCTCGGCGCTAAAAAGATACGCTTATTTAAATTAATGAGCAAAGAGGCGGTGATCCCTGTGCTGGTTGGCTTTGCCCTTGCAATAATAACCGTGTTAGCTGGTTATTTTATACTTCAAGAACAGCTAATGTCATGGCTAATCATGGATGTCCGGCTGCAATTAATGGCATGGACAATTACCTTAATTATTGCCATGTTCGCGTGTTTTAGGCCATTATTACTGTTAATTAAAGCAAAACCCATGGCTGCGCTTCGTAACGACTAAGCAATATGATGTGATAACCAAGCAAAAGTAAAGCAATTTGCTTTTGCTTGAAACAAGAAGAACAAAATGGACACAATTTTAGTTATCGACGACCAAGCCGATGTACGCATGGCGGCCATCGTGGCATTAAATCAAATTGGCTATCAGTGCATTGAAGCACAAGGCCCAGAGCAGGCGCTGGAAATAATCAGCAGCACAGCTATAAGCCTTATTTTGCTTGATATGAACTTTAAACTCGACACCACATCCGGCGCTGAAGGACTGCGATTTTTACAGCAACTGCAGACCCTGAGCGCTAATATCCCGGTGGTAGTCATGACCGCATGGGCAAGCGTTGATGTTGCTGTAAAAGCCATGCAGTTGGGTGCGGTCGATTTTGTTGAAAAGCCATGGAACAACCTGCGCTTAACTGCGGTGGTACAACAGCAGCTGAAACAACAAAAAACCAACCACGACAATGCTTGTTTAAAAGCATTGCATAGCACCAGCGATGCTAATTACATTGCCCTGTCAGCCACTATGCAACAGTTATTAGCCCGAGCTAAACGCGCAGCCCAAACCAATGCCAGCATTTTAATTACTGGCGAAAATGGCACTGGCAAGAGCCTCTTAGCACATTACATACATCAACATTCAAACCGCAGTGAGCAACGCTTCGTTAGCGTAAACATTGGTGCTATTGCCCCATCATTATTTGAAAGTGAATTATTTGGTCATAAAAAAGGCGCTTTTACTGATGCCAAAGAAGACCGCTTAGGCCGCTTTGAAATAGCCAATAGCGGTACCTTATTTTTAGATGAAATAGCCACTTTGCCGCTGGAGTTGCAAAGTAAAATGCTGCGCGTACTCGAAAGCCAAGAATTTGAAGTGCTCGGCTCCAGTCAAACCAAAATTGCCGACGTTCGTATTATTGCTGCAACCAATGCAGAGCTTGCCAAAGCCATTGAAGAAGGCGAATTTCGCCGCGATTTGCTGTTTCGACTCAACACCATTGAACTACACATTCCGCCCCTGCGCGAACGCCCGGAAGATATCGTTGAGCTGGCTAATCACTTGTTGGCAACACACAGTAAAAAATATCAGCGCAGCGGCATGACACTGACTGGCGAAGCGACGCTGGCGCTTACCCAGTACCATTGGCCTGGTAATGTAAGAGAGCTTAGCCATTGTGTTGAGCGAGCCGTGATTATGAGCGACAACGACAATATTGGCGCCTGTGATTTAATTCTTGCACAACCCAGTAGTGAAGCAAGCATCAGCCATAGCGCAGCAGCCAATCAATCATTACCGCTATTACCGCTGGAGGAGCTAGAAAAACAAATGATCCAAAAAGCACTGGCTGAATTTAATGGCAATGTTATTGCTGCTGGGGAATTTTTAGGATTAAGTAAATCAGCTATTTACAGGCGCATCGATAAGCATCAGCTTGATTTAAAAGAAGCAGACAGTTAAATGCCAACCAACCAGTCACTTGAACAGCACCTTAAACGCTACCTTTATTTGATGGTTTTTATCCTGCTGACGTTATGTATTTTGCTTACGATCAGCTGGGATTTAGATTGGTTTGCCAATATCAGTATATTATTGCCGTTGATCACTCTAACGGTACTTGCGGCGCTAAAAAGTTATCGGCTAGTTACTGATGTACTCGATCGGTTTGGCTTACAACTTGATGCCCTTGCGAATAACGAAAGCAATAGCTGGCACTTAGCCAAATACCAAGGTGGGCGCATTACAAGCTTAAAAGCCGACTTTAATAAACTCAGTAACAAAATTGCTAAAAATAAACGTCATTACATACAAACCGAAGAGTTTGTATTTGAGTTTGTTGGCATGCTTGATTTACCCATTGTTATTTTAGACCCGCACGGATTAGTCTATTTCACTAATCAAGCATTCTTAAATAGTTTAACCACTCCTAACGTTGCAGGTTTAACAGCAAATAATCTCGGCCTCATATATAACCAAGGCATGTGGCAACAACATGATGATTCATGTTTTGAGCAGCGTTTTCATATCTCATCACAAACATTTTGGCGTGCAGGGCGAAGCTACGAATTACTGACATTATTTTCGATTGAGCAACAACTACGTAGCAACGAGCAACAAGTATGGCAGCGATTAATACGCGTACTTAATCATGAAGTTAGAAACTCCCTCACACCGATTTACTCAATGAGTCAGTCTCTTCAGATCATGAAGCAGCAAGGACAGATCAGTAATGCACCTGATTTAGCCAGCGACATGCTACAAGTGATTGAAAAACGCGCCCAGCATTTGCTCGACTTTGTAGCCAGTTACAGTGCCTTTTCACAGCTGCCTGCCGCTAATAAGCAAGCCGTAACCACAAAACAAATCAATCTGAGATTACATGCCTTATTTCCACAGTTAGTTATTCAAGCAACTGAACCTCAGCACTTCAATGTAGATTTAGGCCAGTTAGAACAAGCACTGATCAACCTAATTAAAAATGCCTTTGAAGCCGGAGGTTGTAGCGCACCTACTCTTAGCTGGCAACAACATAAAGATAAAGTTGTTATTAAGCTGCTCGATAGCGGCACTGGTATTACAAATCCTGAAAACCTATTTGTGCCTTTTTATTCAACAAAAGCGCAAGGCGCGGGGATCGGTTTAGTGATCAGCCGCGAACTCATTCGTAATCAAGGTGGTCAGTTACAATTATTAGCCAATCCTGAAGGTCAAGGTACTCGTGTATTAGTTACCTTACCAAGATAATGCCCTGTATTTTATTGGCTTATAAGCCATAGCTTGGTAATCTAACAACAATAGGGACACTTAAAACCAGCCAAAAAGAAGAACAATAATGAAATGGACTCAATTAACGAGCCTCACACTCAGTGTGTGTTTTTTAGTTATAAGTTTTTATAGCACCAGCCAAGAATACCAAATCCAAGCTGCAGATGATTGGGTGAAACAACAGCCACTGATTAAAACGGAAATCCCAGTCAACCAAATCGTCGATGGTACTTATTACCGATTACTTGATACCCAAATAAAAGTATCTGCTCAACATCCTCAGCAGCGCTTCACGCGTACTGTGATGCAGGCGGTGAACCAAACTGGCATCGATTACATTAGCCAACTTAATTTAGACTTTGATCCCAGTTATCAAACCCTCACACTCAATAGTCTTGGCCTTATCCGAGATGGGCAATACATAAATAAACTCGCTAGCGCACAATTTAAGGTCTTACAACGAGAAACCGAATTAGCCAATGGAATTTACAACGGCAGCCTAAGTTTAAATATTATTGTTGATGATATGCGCATTAACGACCAGCTCGATTACAGCTTTACGATTACTGGCCGCAACCCTATTTACCAACATTTTAGCGCGTCTCGCACATTAAACTGGTCGGTACCGGTGGCGCAACAATTTATGCGTGTGTTATGGCAAAAACCCACACCACTTTATATCAATACAATTAACGGCGAGGTTGACATAAAAGACACCCCGCTCGCTGTTGGTCATGACTATCAAATCAGCTTACACAATCAAGCAACAATCACATCTTCAAGCCAAACACCATATTGGTATAACCCGTATAAACAGGTTTTTTTCTCTGAATTAAAATCATGGCAGGAAGTTGCTAACTGGGCAGCCCCTTTATATCAATCCGCAATAGAAGTAACAGATCCTGTAACACTCATTGCCGATGAAATAGCCATGCATAATCCACAAGCCTCCGATCGTATCGCCGCTGCATTAAAATTCAGTCAAGACGAGGTTCGTTATTTAGGCTTGGAGATGGGTACTAACTCCCACCAACCAACGTCGGCATCTGAAACTCTGGCACTTCGTTATGGTGATTGTAAAGACAAAACCGTACTGCTAATTTCATTACTTAAAGCAATGGGGATCAAAGCCTATCCTGCATTAGTGAACACTGACGAAGGTAAACGGTTAATTGAACTACCAGCCTCAGCACAAATATTTGATCATGTCATTGTCACGCTTGAGCATGCAGGTCAACGTTATTGGCTAGATCCAACAATAAACTATCAAACCGGAACTTTAGCGCATTTAGCACAACCAAATTATGGTTATGCATTGATTGTTAAACCTTTTGAGCAACAGCTTACAAAAATGAGTCCCCCTGTCGATGGTATTACAATTAAAACGCATGATAACTACACCATAGCTCTTAAACCTGAACAGCCAACAACATTTCAAACTAGTTACATATATAGCCAGTTTGATGCTGTAAATAGACGCAGTTCATTAGCCCGCAATGGACTCGATAAAATAGCGAAAGATTACCTAGAATATTACCAAGGCTATTTTCAAGGCATAACCATTGATAAGCCGATGACGGTAACTGAGAATACAAATAACGGCGAGCTGTTAAGTGACGAGTTTTACCTTATTAATGATTTTTGGCAACCTGACGACGAAGGACTCAGAGCTGACTTTTATGCCTCAGAGATACAAAATAGCGTTTACGAACCCGATCAAATTAATCGCACAACGCCGCTGTATTTTAAGTACCCAAATAATATTGAAACAACGATTAAAATAAAATTTGAAGAACCAAATTGGCACTTTGATAATAAGCAAAGTGAAATTGATAATGCGTTCTTTAATTTCAAAAAGAATATCCACTTTACGGACAATATATTAACACTCGATTTTTCATTTAGCGCCAAACAAGATCATATTCCAGCTGATCAGATTAAACTGTACCTGAGCGAACGAGACAAGCTAATCGACAATGCGCAGTTTGGCATTGTTAAATATGTAACTGCAGATACCACTAGCAGTTTTGATTTAAACGATAATTGGATCATTGTAGTATTACTTGCTTACCTGCTCGCACTGATATTTTTTATTGTGGCATGGCGTATCGAGTCAGCAAAGCGCCCAACATTTAGTGATGCGCAGTTTTACCCAGTTACTAATGCAAAGTTTATTCTTTATAGTATTTTTACTTTAGGACTTTTTATTAACTACTGGAGTTATCGCAACTGGAAAGCAATTAAAATACAGCAAAATAGTCATATCATGCCGATTGCTCGCGGGATTTTCGCGATATTTTTTTATTACTCTTTATATTTAGAGCTAGTTGCACACAGCCAAACGCAGCACAATAAAAATAAAATCATGCCAAACGTCTTGGCAATTATTGCGTGGTTACTGGTTATTTTGGCAAGTCTCATGACCCGTATTGACGAAGCAACTACTATAGCTATTTGTATCCTGCCATTTTTATGGCTGCCATTAGTTAATTACATTCAACACCTAAACCAATCATCTGACGCACTTGCATACAATTCTAAATGGCGAGTAAGAAATATAGTTATCGCCATAATCTGGGTACCTATTTTATTTTTAAGCTTACTGGAAGAAGTCTATTTATTACCGAGTACCGCTATCGTAAAAGGCGATAAATTGTGGTCATTTCAAATGCAATTCTTAAAACGCCATCAATTAGTACCTATTGATGAAGATGTTTTATATTTTTACAGCGATGCGTGGGTAGATTTTCGTAACGACGGCAATGGTATAAGCGACAACTACATTTTTAGCTATTGGCAAAATGAACAAGGCCAACTTGAATCAAACTTAAAACACTTTAAGGATGTTACTAGCGTCGAAGTCACTTATGGCAGAACACAACTTGATAATACAGTGATTAAAGTTATCGACAAACAAGGCGAGCACTTTTTACTTATAGTTAATAGCGAAGGAAGCAAAGATAAAGAATTGGTAGAACAAATAAATAACCGCATTGCAAGTAATAAGACGCCATAAGCATTAGCAATGCAAAATAATCTAATATCAGCAAGAAGTCGGGCTGTGTAATATTAATGCCAACAAAGTGCTTTATTTGTTGTTTTTATCAGCAAATAAAATAAATGAGAATTATTTGCAAATGGGTGTTGACAGATCATAAGATCTAACTGATAATCAATATCAACAAGACGCAAAGCACAACGACTTGTACGGAATAAACTGATTTGTTTCTCGACCCTGAAACACGTGTGGCGCACGTAAACAGCTAAGGTTACCTGTTACTAACCGCAACGCCCCTTGATGTTGGTGACAGGTAACCGCCCTACTATTTTACTTGCTACATTGCTCATATCGGTGACGGTAGATATGAAACTAAAAAAGCCCTTACGGGCTTTTTTTATGTCTGTAATTTAGTGAGCTAACCAGTGGAAAAACAATTACCGGCGGTTTTTACGTGCTCGTGCTCGACGTTGTTTTTTCTCTTCTTCTTTAGCGGCTTTTTTAGCCTCAGCCGCAGCACGAAGCCCTGCAACCATCACTTCTTCTTCTTCACGCATAGCTGGAGTTTCCATAGTGATACGACCAATTATGCCATCGCGTAATTCATTAATTAGAATTTCTGACATTTTATAAGTATCAATTTGGTTACCACCACGAATACAACCACGCTTTTTACCCGCCATTTCAACAAATTCCCAATCATTTTCAGGTAATTCATCAATTTTATAACGCGCTTTTAAAAGTTCAGGATACGCCCGCAATAGATATTCAGCGGTGTAACTAGCGACTTCTTCATATTCAAGTGCGGTATCACGTATCGCACCTGTAGCACCTAAACGGTAGCCTGAGTTTTCATTTTCAACTTTTGGCCACAACATACCCGGTGTGTCGTAAAGCATGATGCCGTCTTCAAGCTTAATACGTTGCTGCGCTTTAGTAACCGCCGGTTCGTTGCCTGTTTTCGCAACAATACGACCCGCTAACACATTAATTAACGTAGATTTACCCACGTTAGGAATACCCATGATCATGGCTTTAATTTGCTTATCAGCACCGACTTTGTGTGGTACTAATTTTTTACACAGTTCATTAATACGATGAACTTCAGCCGCTTTATCATTACCAAACGCAATCGCTTTTACGCCATTTTCTTGCTCAAAGTAATCCTTCCACGTTTGCGTCATTTTAGGATCGGCTAAATCAGCTTTATTCAAAATTTTGATGACCGGCTTACCTTCACGCAACGTCGCCACCATCGGGTTTTCACTACTGTAAGGAATGCGCGCATCAAGCACTTCAATGATCACATCCATTTGTGGCATTATTTCTTTAATTTCATTACGGGCTTTATTCATATGCCCAGGGAACCACTGGATAGCCATTTTTAACTCCTACAGATAATTTCGGGCTATTTTAACTGGCTCAGCCCTTAATTGCGCTATACTGGCGCAAATTTTTTTAAATAAACTGTTATGGCTCTTAAATCGACGATTATTAAAGCGCAGTTATCGCTAAGCGATATGGACCGCAACGTATACCAAGACTTTAATTTAACCTTGGCACAACACCCTTCAGAAACCGAGCAACGCTTGATGATCCGCTTGCTTGCCTATGCACTTAATGCCTGTGATGGTTTAGAATTTACTAAAGGTTTATCGGCTGATGATGAACCAGAGCTGTGGCATAAAAGCTATAGCGATGAGATCGAGCTGTGGGTTGAGCTTGGTTTACCTGATGAAAAGCGTGTTAAAAAAGCCTGTAATAAAGCTAAAAAAGTGGTGCTATACACTTATGGTGAAAACAACCAAGCAATTTGGTGGCAAAAGCATCAACCTAAATTGTATGAGTTTAAAAATTTAAGTATTTTTAGTTTAGATTTTGCTACAACTCAAGCGCTGGCAGCGCTGGTTGATCGCAATATATCGCTGACTATTACCATTCAAGATGGTGATGTATGGGTGAGCTCTGATTCAGTTAACATTGAAATAAAACCAGTACAATTAATGTAATTGTAGGTTCAATAGATTAAGAGGGTGTATGACTGTTAAACGCGTTGTGGTATTACACGGATTGTATATGTCTGGCTTTGTAATGCGCCCTTTATGCTCGCAGCTCGAAAAGTCTGGGTTGGATATTCTCAACCTCTCTTACAATACATTGTCTCCCGATCGCGCCGCTATTTTTAAACAGATTGATAATTTTATTAATGATAAAAATACGGCCCTTGTTTGTCATTCAATGGGCGGACTGGTGGCGCGCGCATACCTTGCTGCAAATTCTCAACAAAGCCAAAACGTAACAAAAGTTATTACTTTAGGCACACCGCATAAAGGCAGCCATATAGCCCGCAGAATGCAGCAAAAAGGCTTTGATGTATTTTTAAAAAACAGTGTGGAATTTTTACTGACCGAAAATGGTGATTGGCCATTTAATGCCAAGCTTTATAGTATTGCTGGCGATTTACCGATCGGCCTCATGCCGCTAATTGCCAAAGGTAGTCAATCAGATGGCACGGTATTAATTGATGAAACCAAACTCAAAGGCATGGCAGAACATAAAGTGTTTCATTTAAGTCACACCAGTATGATCTACTCACGCCAAGTGATGAATTATATTGTTGAGTTGCTGGTTTAATCTTCTGCACTAGCAGCCACTTTATAGGCAACAAATGCGATGATTGCTAAGATCAGTGGTGTTGGCGCTGCGATATAACCAAAGGTATCAAAGTTAGCAAAGCTTGCTCCTGCTAAATGGCCGACTAAGCCAACTACAAATGCAATCAACGCTATACCAATAACAACTAATTCCATTTTACTTTCTTTTTGTGTTTTAGCCTGCATGTTATCTCTCCATCAAATTTATCTGTGTTGATTATGCGCCGACTAAAAACGTTAATTTTGACCTAAATCAAATAACCACTCGCCATGTAATAGCTTGCTATAAAAGCTTGTTTTAGATCATCTTATTGTGCTTTTATTAAGCGATTTGCGGTTATTTTGATTTTTGGGGTGGTTTTTTAAAGATTGGAGCCCATCTCTATTGTACGAACAAATTAATTACTACAGCAGGTTGGCTAATAGGTAAAATCTATTAAGGTTATCGATTTTAACCATTTTACAGATTACTAAAAATGGCTGATACTTGCTTCAGTGTTTAGAAAACATCTTATCAGTTTATTAAGGAGAAGTTATGTCACAGGTAAACGCAATTGGTCTTAACAGCGCGAAAAGTGAAGATATCGTCAAGTCACTCAATACCCTGCTAAGTAGTTATCAAATTCAATATATGAATGCCCGCGGTTTTCATTGGAATATTAAAGGTCGCAACTTTTTTGAACTACACATCAAGTTTGAAGAAATTTATAACCTATTACTTTTAAAAGTAGATGAAGTCGCTGAGCGTATTTTAACGCTTGATGGCGCACCACTGCATGCATTTTCTGATTACTTAGAGATCAGCAAAATTAAAGAAGCAAAAAATATCAGTGATGGTGTCGCAGCAGTCGAAAACTTACTCGCTGGTTATAGCACGCTAATTAAAATGCAGCGCGATATTTTAGAGCAAGCAAGTGATGCACAAGATGAAGGTACGGCTTCATTGATGAGTGATTATATAACTGAGCAAGAGAAGCTAGTGTGGATGCTTAAAGCATATTTAAATTAATCATAACCAGGTTTTAATATATAGATGTTCCGGGTGCTTAGCTAAGTAACCTGGAATATCATCGTAAAATTGTATATCCATATCGCTACCCCGCCAGATATGTTCCAGCAAACTTTTGGCTACAGCACTTGCTTGAATATAAACAACACGTTTATAACCGCGCGCTTTAACACCATGAAAGTATTCAGTTGCAACCGCCAAGCTATCTGCGGTCGCTAATTCAAACTCAACTAAATTAATCACCGCATATTCAATAGATTGAGGCGGCAACTTTGCTAAATCAGCAAATACATCCTTGGTAAAAGCCTGTATACCTTCTCGATTAAAACAACCAATCACTTTGATATATATCGTTGGTGATTCAATTGAGTATTCCCAGCGCCCATGCACATTAAACATATAAGTACCTCCAAACATAGTGAAACTCAATTGAATAGAAAATCACACTTAATCAGCCAAACTGATAAAGAAAGCTATCTCTAATGCTTTTTCTTCCAAGCTTTTAAAGCGCCCTGATGCTCCGCCGTGACCGGCATCCATATCGGTTTTAAACACCAAAATATTATCGTCAGTTTTATATTCACGCATTTTAGCCACCCACTTCATCGGCTCCCAATATTGCACTTGTGAATCATGCAAACCGGTAGTCACTAAAATATGTGGGTATGCCTGTGCGGTAATATTGTCATACGGTGAATACTGAGCAATCACATCATAATAGGCAGGGTCATTTGGATTACCCCATTCATCGTATTCATTGGTAGTTAGAGGTATTGACTCATCCAGCATGGTGGTTAGCACATCTAAAAATGGCACATGGCAGCCAATTCCTAAATAAAGCGCTGGCGCTTGGTTAACAACCGCTCCCATTAGTAAGCCACCGGCACTACCGCCTGAAGCAAACACTTTATCTTGCGCACCATAACCTTGCTCAACCAATGCTTTGGTTACATCAATAAAGTCGTTAAAGCTATTTTGCTTATGTTGTTTTTTGCCTTGCTCGTACCAATCACGACCCAACATCTCACTACCACGAACATGTGCTATGGCATACACAAAACCACGATCGAGTAAGCTTAATGAGGTACTCGAAAAGCTCGGATCGATGGTTATGCCATACGCCCCATAACCATATTGAAACAGTGGATTAGTGCCATTTTTAGCAAAACTATCTTTACGATAAACCAGCGACACGGGCACTTTAATACCATCACGCGCTGTTACCATTAACCTTTCAGAGGCATAGTTTTGCGGATCAAAACTGCCTAATACTTGCTGTTGTTTTAATAAAGTTTTATCACCATTATTTAAGTCTACTTCAAATAATGAACCTGGCGTGGTGAGGCTTGAGTAATAAATACGAGCTACGTGCGTATCATGCTCAGGATTCATTGCAATGGCAGCATAATAACAAGGATCATCAAATTCTAAGGTCATACGCTGCTGTTGCTTATTAATGACCACAAAGCGTGTTTGTCCTTGCTCGCGCTCAGTAAGCACCAAGAAATCGTCAAACAGCTCTACGCCTTCTAATAAAACGCTATCACGATGAGGGGTATGCTCAAGCCACTGTGTTTTATCTGCAATGGTACTTGTATTAGCCGTCATTAAACGAAAGTTTTTAGCTTGCCAATTGGTCACGATATAAAACGTATCGCCGAGTTTATCAACATCAAACTCATGCCCTTCTTCGCGTGGCAGTAACTGAGTAAACACTCCTTGCGGCTGTTCAGCATCTAGCACCCAAGTATCGTTCGTTTCTGTAGTGGCTAAATCAATAATGATCAGCCCCTCATCACGGCTTTTACCAAGCCCCATAAAAAAGCTTCGATCTTGCTCTTCATATACCAATACATCGTGCGCTTGCTTAGTACCTAATACATGGCGATAAACTTGATAACCTAATAACGTTTTAAGGTCTTTCTTTACGTAAAAAACCGTTTTATTGTCGTTTGCCCAAACGATTTGCCCTTCGGTGTTTTCTAATACATCTTCAAGTAAATCATCGTTATCAATAACTTTAAACTTTACGGTATAGATACGACGGCCATCGGTATCTTCAGAGTAAGCCAACAATTGTTCATTAGGACTAATTGCCACCTCGCCTAATTCATAAAATTCAAAACCTTCTGCAAGTATATTTACATCTAACAGTAGCTGCTTATCTGCGGCATCCATCTGACGACTACGGTAATGGCGAGAATATTCATCATCGCCACGTACTTCAGAGTGATACCAATACTGGCCATCTTTAACGGGAAAAGTATTATCGTCTTTAACAATACGCCCTTTTAGTTCTTCGAACAGTTGCTTCTGAAAAGACTGAATAGGCGCTAGTTGCTGTTCACAATAGTCATTTTCAGCAGCTAAATGTGCCAGCATCGCTGGATCTGTACGTTCGTCATCACGCATCCAATAATAATCATCAATGCGTATTTTTTTGTGTGTTGTTAACGTGTGCGGCTGTTTACGCGCAACAGGAGCATTAGGAAGTGAAGACAACGATAAGTTTGATAGAGCCACAGAAAAACCAATAAAAAATTTCGATGGCTGGAGTTTAACATAATTTTCAAAAGTGCATAAAAAAGCCCACTCAATGAGTGGGCCGAAAAATGCTAAATAGCATTAAGGGGAAACTTGCTGCCAAGCAAGGTGCCAACTTTGTCCAACACCGGGCTCGTAAAGTGGATTATTTTCTTCTTTCACATTGCAAAACTGGCTGAAAGGCCAAGGTTTACATTTATAAATTAAGCCTGTTTTTGGCTGTAATACTTTTACACCCGCATTATATACACCACACTTTTCAGGATAGATATAATCATATGCGGGCTTAACAACCTGGTAATCATCACATTTAGCAATACATTGAAAAGTTAATTCCGCACGAGTAATCCCGCAACCTTCGAGTGCATAAATCTGGTTTGAACGATAAGCTACCACTAAACCTTGCTCAGTCATTCTTCCTGCTTCGACTAAGGGTATATGAGTATTAATATATTCCGCGACAAAGCGTGGCCAATTATGTGGCTCACCTTGTTCTTCGGTGATAATTTCATATTGAAATGATAAATCGACTAGCTCTCCTTGCGTGTCATAAAAAGTCACCGTCACCATATCACCTACAAACAATTGGGTATGATGATTTAGACAACCTATTGGCATCCAATTTCCACAGGCCAATGACGTATGCATAAACAAAGCAACACCTTAAGAATATCTAATAGGTACTATCCAGCATTTATTGGATAAAAGAAATACTTTTAACTACATTGTAGGGCTGATGACACACAGTGAGGTTGGTATTACCCTGTGCGACGGCCCCGCTATCTTAGTTTTAATGCTAAAACCTTAGACCGGAAACTTTGCGTCCTAACCTTTCGGTTAGTTTGCCAAAACAGCGTGAGTATAGTGTGACATAGCTCGAAGATCAAACTAAAGAATGTAATCAAAAGTTAAAGCTGGCACTTAAGTTTAATTAACCTGCACTCTGGTTAAGAGATTTTCTGTAAAAACAAGGTTAATTTACGTCTCAATAGCTGGCCTCTTGTAATTAAACTCAAAGCTACCAGTATTATAAACAGCTGCTCAAACATGATTTATTACATATAATTCAGAAGCTTATACTTATTTTTGTCGACATAAAATAAAAAAGCCAACCTTAAGCTGGTTGGCTTTTTATTATGGTGTAAGCAAAACCTTAACACTCAAAGTTAGCTTACTTTAACCTTTTGGCTAGTAAATGGACGTTTAAACAAACCCCCAATATCCGTTAAAATAATATACAGACATGGCACTAAAATAAGTGTAATTAAGGTTGCAAACATCACAGCAAAACCAAGTGCAACTGCCATAGGTATTACAAATTTAGCCTGTAAGCTGGTTTCAAACATAATCGGCAATACGCCTGCAAATGTAGTAATAGATGTCAGCAATATAGGTCTAAAACGAGCACAACCGGCCTCTATAACCGCATCTTTAATATCTATTCCTGCACGGCGTGCTTGATTAATAAAATCAGTCATTACCAAGGAGTCATTAATAACCACCCCTGCTGCGGCAATTAATCCAAAACCCGACATTAGACTAATGTCTAAGCCAAACCAAAAGTGGCCCCAAATTGCTCCTGTCAGACTAAATGGAATAACCGACATTACAATTAAAGGTTGTGAATAACTTTTAAGCGGTACGGCCAATAATATGTAAACTAAAATCATCCCGCCTGCAAAAAACAGTTGCTGCTCATTTGCTTGCGCTTGCTGCTCTTCTATTGCACCGCCTAATTCAGACTTAACACTTGGGTATTCTTCTTGAAGCTGTGGTAGTAAGTTTTCTTTAACTTGTTTGACTACCTCACTCGGTTCAATTGCTTCCTCGTCAATGTTGCCATAAACGTAAACAGTACGATAACCACCTTCACGGCGAATATAACTAATGCCCGGTGTTTCTGTTAGCTCAACCACATCACCTAATAAAACTTCTCGGCCTTGTGGCGTTGTAACAACCGCATGCTTAAGTGATGAAAATGCCTCACGAGTGAGCTTAGGATAACGCACCATCACCCGAACCTCCTCACCACGGCGAATAACGCGCTGCGCTTCACCACCATAAAAGCTTGCACCTACTTGGTTCGCAATTGCCGCCAGATCTAAGCCTAAGTCATAGGCAACTGGTTTTAAGCTCATTTGCACTTCTTTACTGGCAGGATCGATAGTTGAGCTAATATCAAACAAACCTTCTTGCTGTTGTAATAGCTGTATAAAACGACGACCCGCATCATTAAGCGTATCGATATCAGAGCCATATAGTAAATAGCCAAACTCGCCACCACTACCGCCGCCTCCGCCGCCAACATCATCTTGAATAGTTAATGATTTGACACCAGCGATAACCGGCATCGCTTCACGCCAACGTCGAGATAGCTCAAATGCATTATATGGACGCAGTTCTTCGTCAACTAATGGTGCGAGTAATTGCGCTTCAGTACGACCTTGATTGAACACTAGCACATCACGCACCATCTTCTGGCCTTCTTCACGCTCTGTTTGTCTATCAACCTCTAGCACCATAGCTTCAATTTCACGTATCGCATTAATGGTTTGAATGTCGGATACATTGTCGTTCATTTCTACATTAATTTGCGGGAAGTCATGAGGTACCTTAGGTGAAGGGATCATACGCACTTGATTAGATGAAATTAAACCAAAGGTTAAAATTAACAGCGCAATAAAACCAAACATCACCGTCCAGCGCCATTTTATGCAGTTCACTATAAATTGTTTATAAGGGCCATTAACAAAGCCAAAAAAACGGTTATTAAAACGTGCTCGCCAACCATCAGGATTAATAGGTGAGAAATGCGTATGCGCAATATGTGCTGGTAAAATTAATTTAGATTCAATGAGGCTGAAAACTAAACATAAAATAACCACCACTGAAATACCATAAAAGAAGGCACTTTCAGGACCACTCGAAAGCGTAAACGGAGCAAACACGGCAATAGTTGTTAGTACACCAAAGGTTGCAGGGGTTGCCACTCGCTTAGCGCCATTGACCACATTAACAACACCACCGCCTTTTTTCTCTATTTCGGTGTAGGCACTTTCGCCTATGACTATGGCGTCATCCACCACAATCCCCAGCACCATAATAAAGGCAAACAGGGACACAATATTAATAGTGACACCAAACAGCGGCATCAACATCATCGCCCCTAAAAAACACACAGGTAAGCCAATCATTACCCATAGCGCTAATTTAAAGCGTAAAAATAACGAAAGCATGATTGCTACCAAAATAGCGCCTTGAAATAAGTTAGCTTTCATCATATCTAAGCGCGCATTTAGGTAGTAGGTAAAGTCCATTAATGGCTCTAAACGCACACCGAGCGGTAACTCTTTATTTTTTTGATCAATATACGCTTTTACCGAGTCAGCCACCGGAATAATATTTTGATCTTCGGTTGCTTTTACCGATAAGTAAACCGCATTTTCACCGTTAAACTTAAAGTAACGCTCCCCTTCAGTGAACTGGTCTTTAATAACAGCAATATCTTGTAGTAATACTTTTGCGCCATTAGCGCCAATTTTAACCGGAATTTGTCTAAACTCTTCACCCGAGTAAAACTGATTCTCTACACGAACCGAAATAACTCCTGCATCTGTTTTTAATTGCCCAGCTGAAAAGTTAGCCGAATAACGACGTACAGCATTTACCACGTCCGACAAAGTTAAATTATATTGGCGTAATGTATCTGGTTCAATTTCTATTGCGATCTCATCCAGAGGAACGTCATTAACCACCAATGACACATTAGATAGCTGTAACAGCTCATTCTCAATTTGATTGGCTATAGGTTTTAATTCAATTAAGGGTAAGTCGGCCACCAGCGTCATACCTATTACGTCTTGGCGAAACTCCACTTGACTTATGGTGACCGGTTCCATTCCAGCAGGGAAAGTGGCAATACCATCAACGCGTAGTTTTACCTTATCAAGCACGTCGGTAAGTTCGGCATCAGTGTTTATTTCAAGGCTGGCCGTGCCGCCATTTCGAAATGCGCGATACACCCCTTTTTTTATCTCTGTTATATCTTTTAATGATTCTTCAATTTTTATTAGAATACTTTCTTCAATTTCTTGTGGCGAGGCCCCAGGATAGTTCGCCGACACATTAATATAGTTAATTTCTATATTAGGGAACATTTGTCGCTGAATCGTAAAGTAACTTATCAACCCCATTACAATGATAAAAAACATCATTAAATTAGCAGCAACAGAGTTATTAGCAAAGTAAGCAATTACCCCTGTTTGTTTAGCCTTGTTGGGTAGTTCGGTGTTATTCATAACTCAATCTACCTTTTATAGTTGTTCAGTAGATGCACTTTTCGGTGCCTCTATTTCTTTAGCATCTTGAAGGCCTGCAATTTTTACTGCCATGCCTTTTTGTGGATACTCCGGTAAGGTAACAACTAATTGATCATCAGCCTCTAAACCATCACTAATATAAAAGAACTCTCCTTCTTCGCGGATCACTTTCACTTTACGTGGTTCAAGTTGCTGTTCATCATTAACTATCCATACCATTTGGTTATTCACCAGTTCTTGCGGTAAACGATAGATATTATTAAGCATGGTGCCGGCAAAATTAACTTGTACATAAGTGCCAAACTTAATCGCTGGTTGTTTATTCACTAAACCATACGGATCGTCAATTCGAACAACCAAACTACTCATACGCGTAGCATTATCAACAATACCTAAATCACGATCTATTACCGCTTGGCGAGTAAAACCATTTAAGCCCGTTTTAATCACTGTTGCAGTGACGCCTTTGACGCGCTCAGGTAAAAAAACACTATCAAACCCAGCTATAGGTATGATGACTTCAGCGGTTTCAATATTATTTAATTCAGCAACTTGTGCGCCCATAGAAACAAATTGACCCACACCAACATTACGATTAATAACTAATGCATCGTATGGAGCGGTTACTTCACAGTTGTCTAAATCACGCTGTGCACGTTTTAATCCTGCTTGCGCTGACTTAACTGACGCTTGTGCACTTAGCACTTGTGGCTTACGTAAAAATAAATCGGTGCGTGCTTTGCTAGGGAATCGCTTAGCTTCGTCTTCTGCTACTTTGGCTTGCGCTTGCTCTTCAATTAACATCGCCTGCGCACGAGCTAGTTCAGCTTCAGCTTGCAGTACAGCCGCTTCGTAATTATCTTTTTCAATAGTAAATAGAACTTCTCCACGTCCAACAATACCACCGGCGACAAAATTAGGATGCCAACTAACAACTTCACCTGACACTTGTGCTGAAAGCTGTGTGTTTTCCAACGGTTTTACTTCACCATAACTGTTAATCATTACTTGGTGATCGTTGGCAGCCACAGCCTCAACTTTTACAACCGGCCGAGTGTCGACTATTTCTTTTTTTTCTGGTTCTTGGGCAATCGCATTAATTCCCACAAAGCCAACAATCCCTATGCCAAGCGCGACAAAAGGAAGTCCCCATTTTAATATCGTTGTTCGCATAATCAGTCCCCTTAATATTTTACTAAAGCCATAATAACAGAGCTGAATGAAACATTAACGTGACATTTGTAAGCAACTGTTACAAAAAAATTGATATCTTTAAAAAGCTTTAAAAAACCATTGTTAATCTATTATTTAATATTTTTTGTTATATTTTGATACAAAAAATAAACCATATAAATCAAAATGATAAAAACAAGCTTAGGAATTTCATCCTAGATTTGTTTCTTCCCGAGTCAGTTTGGGTACACTGAATAAGATTTTAACAAGTAAAATAAAGAGTATAAAATGAAGTTAACAACCATTACGCTAGCATTAAGTTTAGCTTTAGCGACCAACGGCCACGCTTTGGCCGCAGATAAAAAAGACGAAAAAAAAGACAAAACCATTGCCGAGCTGATCAAAGATAAAACCGAGTTTGCGGGGATATTTAGCCTCTATCAAGATGAAAAAACCGGTGATCACTTAATGGTAATTGATGAATCACAGCTTGATACCCCATTTGTGTACTTTGCCCATACTGTCGATGGCGTTACTGATGCTGGTCACTTCCGTGGGGCTTATCGTGAAACAAAGCTTATTGAATTTAGAAAGTATTTTGATCGCATAGACATTATCAGTAAAACACCTCGTTACCAGTTTGATGAAAGTAGTGCTATTGCAAAAGCTGCTAATGCAAACATCAGTGAAGCGGTACTAGCTAGTATTAAGATTGAAAAACAAGAGCAAGGCAAAATTGCTTTTAATGTAAACAAACTATTTTTAAGTGAAGCACTACATAAAGTTTCTCCTTGGCCAAACCCAGATGATAAAAATGCCAAAAAACGCTTTAATCTTGGTAAATTGAGCGACAAAAAGTCACGTATTATCAAACAGCGCCCTTACCCTAATAACCTCGATGTTGTTGTTGACTACGTATTTGAAAATGCTAACCCAAGCGTACGCGGCTCAAGTGCAGTAAGTGATCCTCGCAACGTATCCTTAAAGGTACAGCATTCATTCGTAGCACTGCCAAAGAATGATTACCAATCTCGTATTGACGATGCTCGCATTGGTTATTTCACAAATCAGTTTGATCAAATGACCTCCCCAGACTGGGCACCATATAATGATGTGATCAAGCGTTGGGACTTACAAAAGAAAGATCCAAGCGCTGCGTTATCCGAACCTGTAAAACCAATTACTTGGTGGATTGAAAACACCACCCCAATTGAGTGGCGCGACACCATTGCAAAAGCAACCCTGGCATGGAATAGCTCATTTGAAAAGGCTGGTTTTAAAAATGCTATAGAAGTAAAAATCCAGCCGGATGATGCAAAGTGGGACGCAGGCGACATCAACTACAACGTGCTACGTTGGACTTCATCACCAAAGCCACCATTTGGCGGCTACGGTCCAGCCCTAGCAAACCCATTAACCGGTGAAATTTTAGGCTCAGACATCATGCTTGAGTTTGTATTTATGAAAAATCGCTGGATTTACGATACGCTATTTACACAAGGCACTATGAGCCACAGCAATGGTGCTGCTAATACCGGTGAACTAAACTGCTCGCTAGGACATGAAATACAACAAAATATGATGCTAGCAAACAGCCTTTCAACCGGTGCAAGCATTGAAGACAAAGAAATTTTACGTCAAGGTTTAACCCAACTAGTGCTACATGAAGTTGGCCACACACTAGGTTTAAACCACAATATGAAATCATCCATTTTGTGGAATGAAAAAGACGTTCACGACAAAAATAAAACACAAGGGATCGTAACAGGTTCAGTGATGGATTATGCCCCTGCTAATATTGCTCCTATTGGTATGGCTCAGGGTGATATTTTCCAAACCAAGCCTGGTCCTTATGATGATTGGGCAATTGAGTTTGGTTACAGCCAAGCATTAGCGGATGAAGCAGCTGAACAGCAACGCCTTGAAAAGATTTTAGCCCGTTCAATCGAACACAAACTTGCGTTTGGTAACGATGCCGATGATATGCGCGCACCCGGTAGGCATATTGATCCTCGCGTGATGATTGGCGATATGTCATCAAACCCAGCAGCGTATGGTGCTGATCGCATGGCGCTAATCAACAAACTGTTTACTGAGCTCAAAGATAAAGCGCGTGTTGCTGGTGAGTCACACCAACAATTACTGATCTCAGCAAACAGCTTATTTGGTCAATATCGCACCCAAGCGAATATAATTTCTCGCCAAATTGGCGGAGTCTACGTAGAGCGCGCTGTTGTGGGTGGTAATGATGCTGTTGCACCATTTACCCCTGTGCCACTAGAGCGCCAACAACAAGCCATGCAAATTTTAGCGAAAAATGTATTTGCCCCAGATGTACTTACCAGCATGCAGCCTCTATATAACTACATGCAACAACAACGTCGCGGCTTTAATCATTACGGCAAAAATGAAGATCCAAAACCACATAAAATGATTTTGGGGATGCAAAAATCAGTATTAGCCCAATTACTCCACCCCGCTGTTATGCAACGCATCTCAGACACGGCACTATACGGTAATGAATATAGCTTAAGTCAGTTTATGAACGATTTAACGGCGAGTATTTTTATTGACAGTAAAGCAGCTAATTCAATCAGTCATAACTTGCAAATTGAATATGTCAATCAGCTAATTGCTATCGCGGGACTAGGTAAACCAAGCAAGCACGATAACTTAGCAAAAACTGCAGCGCTTTATCAATTAACTCAAATTGCAGACAGCAGCACGCCATGGGGTGCAGATACAGCGACAAAAGCACATAAAAAGTATATCGATCGCCTAATCAATAAAGCGCTCGAAGCATAACTAACCACGCAATAATAAGGCCGCACCTTCAAGTGTGGCCTTTTTTATTTTTAAAACCGAACACCTGCGTGTTCGATATCGAACAGCTATCACTTTATAATCACCATATAAAAACTTAACCAACTGAAAATAAACAGTATTTATTTATGGCATCAAACTTTCATTAACTACACTATCAACCACGTAGATTTGTAGATTATGAATATTAATATTGAGAAAACCACAAAACTAAACAAAGTTAAAATAGCCCTCATTGTTGCCGCACTCATACTGCTTGCAAGCATCAGCTATTTTGCTGTGCAACCTGCTGTGCCGCAGCTAAATGCGAGTACGCTCAATGTGGTGACCGTCCAACAAGGTGATATTGATATTATGACGCCGGTGTATGGTCAATATGCATCACGCTATGAGCGCCTAATTAGTGCCCCTGCAGTTGGTCAAGTTAGTGAAATTTATCTACGTGCTGGCGCAGATGTTGAAGCTGACACTGTGATTGCCAAACTCACCAACCCAGATCTAGAACAGCAATTTTTTGAAGCTCAAGCCAAGCTAGAACGTATGCACTCTGAATTTGCTGCATTTAAATTTCAAAAACAAAATGAGCAGCTGACCTTTCAAGCTGAGCTTGCTGATATTGATAGCCAAATACAAAGCGCTAAATTAGATGTTGATGTCAATCAGCGCTTATCAGAGCAAGGTATCGCCGCCAAAATTGATTTAGAACGAGCTACGTTGAAATACCAACAACTTAAAAAGCGTCTTGAGTTTGCAATCTACCGTTTTGAAAAACAAAAAGAAATGCACAAGTTAGAACTGCAGCAGCAACAAATTTTATTAACACAGCAACAAAAACAAGTAGATTTAGTCAGTAATAAAGTGACGGCATTAACAATCATCGCAGGGATTGCAGGTACATTACAGCGCTTAGATATTGAACTTGGTCAGCGAGTAAGCCAAGGACAAGCTATGGCGCGAGTGGGCTCAAAAAGCCAACTAATGGCTAAATTAAATATTCCGCAACGCATTGCTGAGCGCATAACACTTGGTGCTCGAGTCGAACTAAAACATCCATCAGGCATGTTAAAAGGCACAGTTAAGCAACTAACATCCGTAGTCGAAAACGGCTTTATTATTGCCGAAGTACACCTGAGTGAACCATTACCGACCAATCTGCGTCCTGCGCAGCCTGTCAATGCTTTAGTATTTGTTGAGCGTAAAGAAAATGCCCTCTATGTGAGCCAGCAACCTGGATTAAAACCTCTCGGTGCGCAACTGCTCTATAAACACTCAGCGAATCAAGCGCAATTACAGCAACAAGAGATCACCTTTGGCGAGCTAACGGGCAAAGATTTACTCATCACCGCAGGTGCAAACGCTGGTGAAAAAATTATCACAAATGATTTAAGCCAATGGCATACTTACAGCCACTTGGCGCTAGATACTGCAAAACTTTAAGGAAAAACACCATGACAGCACTCGTTACCATTAACAACATCAATAAAGTGTATAGCAAAGGCCAAGTTAAAACTCATGCGCTACAGGATGTTTCTTTAACAATAAACAAAGGCGAGTTTATCGCTATATCTGGCTCATCTGGCTGCGGAAAATCAACCTTACTGAGTATTTTAGGATTGCTGGATACGCCAACCGATGGCGACTATCAACTGGCGAATATTGACACTCACAGCCTCAATGTTGATCAACGCTCTAGTGTTAGGAATAAGCATATTGGCTATGTATTTCAGTCATTTAACTTGATTGATAGCCTAACCGTATTTGAAAACGTGGCTTTGCCGCTGGAGCACCGAGGTACGCCAAGTAAAGATATTAAGGCCGCCGTAGAGCAACAACTAGCGGCAGTTAACATGAGCGCCCGTTTACATCATAAACCAAGCCAACTCTCTGGCGGACAGCAACAGCGCGTTGCGATTGCTCGCGCGCTAGTTGGCAACCCCGACTTACTACTTGTGGATGAACCAACTGGTAATCTAGATAGCCAAAATGGCGATGCTGTAATGCGACTCTTGCTAGAGCTGAACAAACAAGGTGCCACTGTCGTCATGGTGACCCATGACGAACGGTATAGCCAAATGGCGCAGCGTCAAATTCGCTTATTTGACGGCAAAGTACTTGTTGAACATAAGGAAGCGGTAGCATGAGTTTTTACCTTCGCGCTCTGCGCCATGGCGTTTTGAGGCTATTTACTTTGCCGCGCCTATCTTTGCCCATTTTAATTACACTCAGCTTTACGCTGGCAGCCGTGTTGGTTGTGGTCGCAATGAGTAGCAACCTAATTTTTAAACCGCTACCCGATATTAAAGACGAACAAAGTCTCTATACAATTAACCGGACTATGGCTGTCTCAGACGATATGCGAGTATCAATATTTACCACTAAACGCCTTGCACTGTTAGCTGAACAATATAAACATTATGGCAAATTTGCAGGCTTTCAAGCAGATGAAAGTGCTATAAAAGTGGATGAGGTTGCTTATCCTGTATCGCGCTTTGATGCCAGTGATAACTTTATGACGGTAGTCGGCGGCGAGTTATTAGTTGGCGAACGACCAAGTCAAGAAAATAGCCAAAATGCAGTGTGGATTTCTCAAAGTTTATGGCGCAGTGCATTTCAAAATAATGCTAATGTAATCGGTCAAACCTTACAACTTGAAGGCCAATCACTGCAAGTTCGTGGCGTTGTTACTGATTTTTCATCTTTTTTATCGGAAACTGACGAAAAGTACGCCCAGCAAATATGGCTTTACTACAATTTAGCAGAGCAAGTTTCAAAGCCAACACAAATGACGATTGATGGCAGCCTGCAACCTCTGTTTAGAAAAACTCAGCAAGCAATTACAACAAGCGACATCGAAGATTTCTGGCTGCAATATTACCAACAAGAAAGTGAACAACTTGGCCCGATGAAGCAAATGTTTGAAAGCATGAATCCAGAAAGTACTGCGGTTCTCTATCGAGATAGTTTAATGGCTGAGCAACAAACTATGATCTGGTTTTTACTCGCCGCTGTCACCATTCTACTCATAATGGCAAGCCTAAACCTACTCAATTTATTTATTGCTCACTATCAGCAGCGTGAACAAGAATTTGCAACTCACCTATGCATGGGTGCCACCCGCAACAAGCTACTGGTGATGAGTTTCTTAGAAAATCTCAGCACCTTTTTACTTGCCGCAGTGTTAGGTTTATTAGGTGCTGCGTGGTTGATCCGCATATTACCCATAATCAGTGGCGGTAATATAGAGATGCTCGAACTGGTAAAAATTGACGCCGTAACTATATTGGTTGCACTAGTGGCCGTTTTAACTATCAACTTGTTTTTTGCGTTTCTATCAACCCAGCAATTTGATCAAACGCAGCTGATTAGCAATTTAAATAACGGCAATAAAGGCATTAATGCAGGGAAAATAACCATACTTAGTCGCATACTGTTTATTGCACAATTAAGCTCTGCCGCCGTGATATTAACAGGTACCGCGATGCTAGCAAATGCGGCTTATAACAGCTTAAATGTCGATTTAGGTTTCACCCCTGGTAATACACTTGTTGCTCAGGTAAACCTACACAATAACGAAAAAGCTCTTTTAACGAATGCCGAGTTGGAAGCACAAAAAGTAGCGCTAGATAATGACCAAGATAGCGAGCAAAAAGCGAAGCAACGCTTTTTGGGCACCCTCGATATAAAGCGCCAATTAAGTCAGGCTGTTCAAAAGATTCAACCAAATATAACCATATTACAAAGCCAAGGTGAACCGTTTAATTTTAATACCACAATTAGCATGAATCAGGATGATGAAACCCAAAAAAGGTTCACCTTTATGAATATAAACATAGCGGCTGATTATGTGGATAGCTTTGGTTTAACATTACTAGCTGGGCAAAATATTAGCCAAGCACAATACCAAGATTTAGATGATGTAGCACTTATTAACGAGACCTTTGCCAAACAAATCTCGACTGACGGTACGCTTGAATCTGTGGTAGGAAAAAATATTGCTAGCCGACGTATCATTGGAGTGGTTGCCGATACCTATACTATCATGGCTAAAAACCAAGGCTACCCAGCTATGCTTTATACTGACAAGAGCAACACCTCAACAATAAACTTGGTGATGCAACTGCCAGAAGGGCAAGAGTTTGATAAGAAAGCCATTATTCAAGCAATTAAAAGTGCTCATCCACAAGTCAACGAAGTTAAAGCTCGTACACTGACTGAACGCTGGGATGAGCAAACAATGCCAGCTCGCGTACAGTTTTACTTTATCAGTGCATTATCGGTATTAACGCTATTGTTAGCCGCGGTGGGCAGTAATGGTATGGCAATCAGCTTTACAGAACTAAAACGCTTTGAGCTTGCCATCCGTATGGCAACAGGAGCAAGTCGTAGTAATCTGATGAAACGCACCATTAAAAGCTTTAATGGTTTACTGCTGAGCGCACTTGTCATTGCGATTACACTTGCATGTGGTATTTACTTACTATTGCAATTGCAAATACCTTTGTTGCCGGCATTTTCCTGGCAGGCACTTACAATATTTACTAGTTTATTGATTGCTATCGTCTTTATTGCCATTGTTTTGGTAGTATGGCGTATTATAAATGCTGATCCTATGCGTGCGCTTAGAGAGCAATAAATTTAAGGAGTTGGCAGCAAACGCTGCCAATACGACCATTATGAACCAACCCACTATTTTGGTTGTGGATGACGATGACGATATCCGCTTTGCACTCACATTACTGTTAGAGCAAGCCGGTTATCGCGTGGTTGAAGCTGATGGACCTGTGCAATGCATGCAATTGCTTAGCCGATTAACGCCTGCACTGGTGTTATTGGATATGAACTTTACTCGTGATACCACCTCAGGAAAAGAAGGGCTCGCGTTACTTGCACAAATTAACCCATTAAATATTCCCGTCATTTTAATGACCGCTTGGGCTAACATTGAGCTGGCAGTCACTGGCTTACAAAATGGCGCAAAAGATTTTATTGAAAAACCATGGCGTAAAGAAAAATTGCTAAGCCAAATTGCTAATCATATTAAGTCCGTAACGGCAAAGCCTGTGGACACTAGTTGGATTGCTCAATCCAGCGCGATGCAGTCTCTCGAGACACTCATCAAGCAACTGGCGCCGACCGATGCGAATTTATTAATTTTAGGTGAAAACGGTACCGGGAAATCGCAATTAGCAAAGCGAATTCATCTGCTCAGTGGCCGCTGCGAAGCGCCGCTGATAAGTCTCAATATGGGGGCATTAGCAGAGTCGTTATTTGAAAGTGAACTATTCGGTCATCATAAAGGGGCTTTTACCGATGCCAAGCAAGACCGCTTAGGCGCATTTAGCCGTGCTAAAAATGGCACCTTGTTTATGGATGAAATCGGCACTTTACCGTTTCATTTACAGCCTAAATTATTACAGGTGTTAGAAACCGGTGAGTTCACTCCGCTTGGCGCAAACGCCAGCGAAAATATAAACGTGCGACTAATCGCAGCTACCAATCAAGACTTAGCCAGCGCAATTACAAACGGCCAATTTCGCCAAGATTTATATTATCGCTTAAATACCTTTGTCATTCGTCTGCCTGCGCTACGCGAACGTAAAGACGATATCTCTGCGCTGTGCGAACATTTTATCAATCAGTTTGCGGCTAAGTACAACAAGCCCATATTGCCATTATCCGCCAGTGCTCGCGAGTTGCTAAAAAACCACCCTTGGCCTGGCAATATTCGAGAATTAAGTCATGTAATCGAACGTGCGGTGCTGATCTGTAACGGTGAAGCAATTGAAATAAATCATATCATGCTCGACTATCAAACAACACAAAGTCAATCTATCCCTGCGCTGACTTTAGAGGAGCTAGAAAAACAACGCATAGTCGAAGTACTACAACAACATAATCAGCAGATCACAGCGGCAGCTAAAAGCTTAGGTATTTCTCGTAATGCGCTTTATCGGCGTATGGAAAAATATCAATTAGAGGGTTTGGATGAATCATTTTAAAATGAGCCATAAAGCCAAGATGATTGCCATTTTAAGCGCCATATTTGCCGCAATTCTTATTCCTACTGCTGCTTTAGTGTATCAACTAAGCCAAGATATTTTACTCACCGTCACTTTAGGGGTTTGCTTAAGTTATGCATTGATTGTTTGCGCCTATCGGTTATTCCATAGTCATTTTTCACCCGTGGCACAATTACAAGCTTATATTGATGCAAAACAGCAAGGGCAAAGTAACCTTAGCTTAGGCTACAGTGATTCAAGCTCCCCATGGGCAATACTCGGCGCACAAATAGAAACATTATTTACAACACAACAACCGCAGTCTGAGCACTTAATTGATGGGTTATTTCAGCATTGGCCACACCCTATTGCAGTATTTAACGAGCAAAGCCAACTGATATTTTTTAACCACCCAATGTATGCTCAGCTGAAAACGCCATTACTACGAGGAATGACTTTTACAGAATGTGGTTTTAGCCTTGATAATAACCAATGCAGCCATGCAAAATTAAACCTGGATTGGCAAATACAACGCATTGCCCTGAGCGATGCTAAACAAACACTTATTACCGCCAGCTATATAGGCCATCAGTTACAAGATGCAAAGCGCCAATCACAAGCTGATCTAATTCGTATTTTATCGCATGAATTAAACAACTCACTGACGCCCATGGCCTCAATGACAGATACACTAATGGCGGCAGATGAATTAGACGAAATACAAACGAGACAAGTGCTAACACGGATTAAATCGCGCAGTGAGTCACTGCTGCTTTTTATTAAAGCCTATTCAGAGTTAAGTCGTTTACCGAGCGCAAAACCGCAAACCTTTGATTTAAAAGCGCTCGCAATACTCAACGCCAAAGAACAAAGCGTTCAACTTAACTTCGCAGGTTCCCCATCCTTTTTTGCCGATAAACTACTGATAGAACAATTATTAATTAATGTATTTAAAAACAGCTATGAAGCCTGCGCAGAGCAAGCTTGCATAACATTGCGCTGTTTTGCACAAAGCGACATGCAAATATTACAGCTGACTGATAACGGTCCTGGTTTTGCCAATATTGATAATGCCCTGCAACCTTTATACACCACCAAAAAACAAGGCAACGGCTTAGGCCTTGCCTTGTGTAATGATATTGTGCAAAAGCACAACGGCCAATTGCAGTTAGCTAACACAGCAGATGGCGCGCAAATCACCATTAAACTACCGCAAAATAGCTGTTAAAAACTTACAAATAAATTGTGCCTTGCATATACCGCACTGCGTATCCTGTCAGAGTAACACTATGTTCACTGACTTCGCATTGCATATGGCCGCCACGACTAGAGGCTTGATAAGCACTTAAGGTTTTTTTAACTAATTGCTGCGCCCAATAAGGCGCGAGACCGGTATGAATTGAGCCGGTAACGTAATCTTCATCACCGCCATTAGCAGGCCAAAAATAACGTGAAATAAAGTCGTATTTTGCGCTTGGTGCGGTTGCAACTACATCAAGTGGAGCTAGTGTTTTTAGCAAGTTTGAATCTGTTTTAAGGTTTAATATATCCTGCTCACTTTCATAAATCGCAAAGTAAGCTTGTTTGTTTTTCAACACCTTAACTGGTTGTATAGACAAGCCAGAAAATAGCTCAGAGGGTATTTCTGTTGTAACAAAAGGAGCTTGTTTTGGAAAAGTCATGGCAAAGCTGCCATCGCTATTTTTATTAATAACTAACTCACCGACTGCAGCAGCTTGAAAACGAACTTGCGATAAATTGTGCTGTTCGCACAACACAAATGCCGCAGCGAGTGTAGCATGCCCGCAAAAATCGATTTCCATTAACGGCGAAAACCAACGGATAGCAAAACTACCGTCAGTTTGACGACAAGTAAACGCGGTTTCGGAGACGTTATTTTCTGCGCCAATTTTTAGCATTAGCTCATTATCAAGCCAATTATCTAAATCAATAACTGCGGCATAGTTACCTTTAAACAGCTCGTTAGTGAAAGCGTCTATTTGATGGATTGTGAGTTGCATTTTTGCTCAATTTATCAGGCTAAGTTTCTAATAACTTGCCACAAATTGAGCTAAAAGAGTATTAAATTTATCTAGCTAATATTAAGCTGCGACAGGGCGCATTTTATAATATTGAATACAACCAAGTTGCGCGGCATTAGTCAGTAAGATCATCACAAACGTTAAAACATGCGAAGTACTTGGTGCCGCCATCGCTAATTCTGCAAATAAACCACACACACCCGCTATAAACTGTAAACTAAAATAACGTGCACTTAGGTTGCTAATATCACCACTGCGCAGCGTTTTATAGGTTTGCGGCATCACTCGTACAGAGCTCATGATCAAACCCACAAAAGTAAGCCATGTGAGTACCTGTGCAGTTTCTAACTGTGGATTAAGCAACAATAAAAATGGTAAGAACGAAAAGCCTAGCATGGCAGTTAATTGAATTCGCTCTCTTGTCTTTGCATTATAACGGGCAAAATAATACAAAATTAAGCCACTTAAGCATCCAGTCACCACAAAAGGCAGCACCATATAAAAGCGCTCAAAGTACAAGTTATATGTAATAAAGTAGACACTTTGGGCAACACCAAAGGCCATCATTAGTAATGATAAACCCGATACACTGCGATTTTTACGAATTTTATTGAGTAACGGTAAAAAGCTAAACACTAAAATAAATGATGATAAAATAGGCAGGTAATGCGCCAAAGTAGACCTCGCTCGTTAGTAGTTGATTAATAAGTTAGCAACTTATAAACAAAACAATAAATCAGTGTAAATTACTGTTTTTATATGCTTTATGTAAGGCGCGGCATTGTAAAGGTCCTATAAAAACAAGCAACCATTTGTACAAAATAAACTCATTGCTAATGCGGCAAGTTAACCTTACAGTTTCCGTTTTTCGACTGACACTTTGCAGTTAACAAGTAAACATCTCATCGCATAGAATTGAAATAACATTGATAATTGTTATCATGCAACAAATTAATTTTGATAGCTCTTTGCCTTATGAGAAAAACACTTTTTAAAATACACAGTTGGATTGCGCTTTGTGCTTTAGTTCCACTTATTGTGATCAGTATTACTGGCAGCGTATTAGTGTTTAAAAGTGAAATTGATGGCTTACTCATGCCAGATAGTCACTTTGTCGTTGATAGTCACGCAGAACGCAAACCCATTGATAAATTAATAGCGGTTGCTGAGCATGAATTTCCTAGTTATATAGTAGGTAGTTGGGAAATATTTAATGATGATACTGCTGATCGGGTTTATTTAATCGAACGCGGTACCGACACTTGGTATAAATTTCATATCAATCAATATTCTGGCGAAATACTCTCGCAGCCAGTTAGCACCAGTCACTACTTCACAGATTGGTTTTTAGAACTGCATTACACATTTTTGCTAAACGATTTAAAAACTCTACCAGGTCAAACAGGCACCGTCCTTGGGTTCTTTTTTGCAATCTTTCTATTTATCCTCGGCGTTACAGGCTTAATAATTTATCGTAAATTTTGGCAACGTTTATTTTCAGTACGCTTCAAGGCGACGCTGCAAATTGTACTAAGCGATATTCATAAAATGACAGGGGTACTTGGCTCACCCATTATTTTAATTTTGGCGATCACTGGCGGCTACTTTAATTGGGCTGTGTGGTATCACGAAGTAGTCGAACACGCAGAAGAACAGCATTTTATACTCACTAAAAACTTACATAGCGATACCATTAACTTTCAAGCCATTCTAGATGACAGCAAAAAACAAATCCCGACATTTAATGGTACTTTTTTAGTTATGCCACTGGAGCCTGACGAAAACATTACGCTATTTGGTGAAGTTGATAGCAACAATCCACTGGCAAGCGAATACGCTAACACCGTTACTTATGATAAACAAACCGGTGAACATATAGCTAACTGGGATATTCGCGAAGTCGGCATTGGTTGGCAAGTAATTGATAGCTTTAGAAAATTACACTTTGGTTATTTTGCCGGTTTACTCAGTAAAATCTTATGGTGCGTGATTGGCCTAAGCCCAGTATGGCTTGCAGGCACTGGTTTTTACTTGTGGCTTAGCCGCCGTAATCGTAAAAAACAATCACAAAGAAATCGCGAGCAAAGGCGAACAGCGACAGCATTTAATACTTGATTAAATTTTTACCTCAGCGTACCTTTATCTAAACGCTGAGGTGACTATGAAACTTTACTTTTCTTTATTATTAATATGTTTATTAACAGCTTGTAAAAGCACAGAACAGCAGAGTACGGTTGCGCCAACACTAACTAGTTTACTAAATCACACTCTCTTTGAGTTACAGCAAGTCCCTTCAGAACAAGTTATTTTTCAACTGCCCAACGATGAAGCTAAGATCTTTCTATCTTATGTCGAGAATCAACGCCAAGAAGGTTTAACTGACGATATTATTCTTTATAACTACATTGAACGCAGCTTTAGTAATTTTAGCTATCATGGCGATACCCTCACAGCAGAGCAAACCCTCGAGTTATCTCATGGTAACTGTATAAGTCTGGCAATATTAACCCAAGCCTATGCAAACTTAATTGATCTGGAAACTGGTTTTCAAGAAATGACAAGCCAGCCTGTTTACGCCAAAGAAGGCAATCTGGTATTTATTGCTAACCATTTTCGTACTAAGTTATATAGCCCTTTCACTGAAGATGAAGATCAAATTACTTTTATTCGACCAGGAGTACTTATTGACTATTTTCCTTCGCGAGGAAGTTTTTATGTTGGCAGTGCTAGTTATGAGGATCTCATTGCCAAATATTATAGTAATTTAGCGGCTGATGCTTTACTGGAAAATGATTATAATCAAGTGTATAGCTTGTTAATTAAGGCTAATCAGTACGCCCCAAATGATGCTGAGTTATTCAATCTTGCGGCTATATTACATCGTCGAATTAACGATAAAACAACCAGTCAATTAATTTACCAAACAGCGCTTGATCAGCAATTACAAAGTTTAAACTTACTAAGCAATTACAAAGTACTCGCAGAAGATATTGGCAATGAAATGTTAGTTGAACAAATTAATTCATTGTTAGGTGCTCAAGAAAAAGATCCTTATGAATTAATTGCTCTTGGTGAAACAGAAGCATTGAGTGGACGCTTAATGAGCGCTAAAAAACACATAGATGAAGCAATAAACAAGGCACCTTATTTGGCTGATCCCTATGTAGCTCTTGCAAAAATCCGCTATCAGCAAGGTAATTTAAATGACGCTCATAAATTACTTAAACAAGCTATGGATCTCGAAAGAGATCATCAACAACGTAGTATTTATGCGGCAAAGCTTGCCGCTATAAGAAGTCACCAATAACCGCCTTGAGTGAAAAGACTCAAGGCGTAAGCGTTTACAACGAATAATAAAACCCGAGCCAGCCTCTAAGCTCATCATCAAAGCTGTCGCCTTCGACTCTGACTAGGCCAAAATCAAGCTTCACATCATTGAGGCCTGCAGGGCCTAAGCCAAAACTAAAGGGGCCTTGCCATTTCACACCATAGCTTTCCCCGTATACCTGTTGGTCAATCTGATGCTGTTGATAGTACAACCATGGCATGCCTTCTGCCCAGCTAATACCTCCACCATAACCTTGATAGCGTTTGCCAATAGCGCTGTAAAAGGGCAGTTCAGGTGCAAAAACAAAGTCACTGCGAATATTTTTTGATAACAACGAAGAGCTAAAACCACCTAATCGCAACTCACTATCATCTCTATATTGCTGGCTATAATTAGCATACATAGGGATTGCCAGCGCTTTACCAAATAGCTGCGCAGCAACATCATAGCCCTGCCAATTCTGCGTGTCGCTATCGCCACTATACCAACGCGCATCAATCGCTTGGCCAATGGCATAATCTTGTCTGTCATAGCTCCAAGATTGCTTCAAGCCGACTCTAAGCCACTGTGAACTCTGCTCTTGCTTGATATTTGCATCATCTATCTCTGAGTAGTTATAAGCCAGTTCTGGCTGTACTTTAAACTCTCCAAAGCTCAGTGGCAGGCTGGCAGCAATATAGCCGCCTTGCACTGACTGATCAGCCAACAGGCCATGCTGATATTGCTTGCTAGCATTCAAATCATAAGAAAATAACTGGCTGTCAAACTTGATTGCAAGCGCACTGTAACGTGCTTGGGCATAAATGCCTTGCAGTGCAGTGTCATGTAAATCAACACTGTAGCCCAGCTGCCAATCTAATTGCTTGAGTAAATCGCTGCCTTTAATACTCGCTGAAAATAATGCCGCAGAGGCTGAATGATATTGTTCACCTAACGCAAAAGTGGCTTTTTGCTGCCAAATATCGTAGTGCGTTTGCTCACCAATGGGTTGTTGATATACTTGAGCTTTTGGCAAGGTGTGCTCATTCACAAGCAACAAAGGCGCAATACTGTTAGTTGCAAAATCGGTGATTTCTTCTTCGTTATTATTTACTTGTAGCTGCATAATGTCAGGGCCATCACTACTGATTGAAAAATACAGTAAATCCCCGTCAGATAATGCGAGTGGATTAGCAACCGCTTGTTGACCTTGAGTCAGCTTGAACAAACGTTGTGTAGTTAAATCATAACGATAGATATCCGTTGCCTGAGCTAATCCTGCAACAAAATAAAGCTGCTTGCCATCCGCACTCCAACTTGGTTGTGATAAGTATTGATATCCCTTAGGCATTGGTACAGCAATTGATTTTTGTCCATCAATATCTTGTATATACAACTGCCAATTATGATTAAACTCAGTTTTAAGAAAGGCGAGTTGCTGTTGATTGGGGCTAACTACAGGATAATCGTAAACCGTTGCTAGACTTTTTTCGAATAATGGTTGAGCTTGACCGGTTTGTAAATCAACTCGCACTAACTCTGAGTAACCTCCTTTAACCTGTTCTCCATAAAGTGTTTGCCCATTATCTGCAATACTAAAGCGCCGCAGGGCAGCTAAATCAGTTAGTTTGGTAACTTCACCGGTTTGCGTATCCCAGCTAAATATATCTGATATACGCTGATTATCAATATTATCTACGTTGCTGTAGGCTGAAAAATACAACACGTCGTC
Source organism: Pseudoalteromonas sp. SR41-8 (assembly GCF_014163915.1). Taxonomy (NCBI): domain Bacteria; kingdom Pseudomonadati; phylum Pseudomonadota; class Gammaproteobacteria; order Alteromonadales; family Pseudoalteromonadaceae; genus Pseudoalteromonas; species Pseudoalteromonas sp. SR41-8. Next base: position 48,351 of record NZ_JACJEE010000007.1, on the reverse strand, counting down.
ATTTAGCCATTGTGGGTTTTGAATACCCGCACGGTTGATTTGATTCAAGACTTGCTTTTGCTTACGTTGAAACACCTTGGGTGGTTTATCAGCAACATCTTTAGGATCATCAGCGAGTAGCTCTTGTTGCTCTTGGTTAAACTCTTCTGCAGCTTTGAGGTTATCCTCAGTACTGTAGAGTTTTAACTGAGTCTTGCCGTCTTGATCACGCTCCACCACTGCAAGTTGCTCGCTATTTGGTGATAAAGCAGGACCACTAGCATAGTGATCTAACGCCAACCAAAGCTCACTAGTAAGTGACTGTTCACTTCTTTCTTTACTCATTGCTTGATAGGTATACTCAGCAATAAAACGTCGATACAACTTACTCGCAGAGTCACCAAAGACCCCTTCGAATGCGTCATCAAATTCGCGTTGCTTAACCCCTTGCATACGCGTCCAAACAGCATCAAGGGTTTGCTCTGAATAGTTTTTCTCTAGCCAAGCTAAAAATCGGGCGCCCATTAAATACGCCATAGAGCCAGCCATAAAGCCACCATCTGTACTATTCAACTGATCATAGCGGGGCAATGCACCTTGCTGAGCAAATTCGATTAAAATCGCCTCGCTGTAGTTATCAAATAACCGACCACGCCCCGTCATTTTCGATTCAAGTAATGTTGCGTAACCCTCTGCCACCCAGCGAGGCATCTCGCTGTGTGTTATATCGTATAAATCCCAAATATTCCTGAGCTCTTGACGCCATTTACTGCGGGTAGGTTGTGCTAAATGCACTAGATGAATATATTCGTGCAGTACCAGTAATTGCTGCCAACCACTATTATTTGAGATCACTGTATCTGACTGCGGTGGTGTAGTAAAAAGCGCCATCAATGGCTTATTTGAAACCGGTAATGCAAAACCATTAGCGGCATTGAGTGGATCAAACACCACCACATCAACCGCTTCATCTAAAGCACGGTTTTGTTGCTCAAGCACTTTGCTGCGGACGATTTCTAATTCATTGGCCGCAGAGCGTGCCCAATCTGCATTTTCTTGACTGTAATGAACATTAAAGTGTTCGGTATGAATTGTTTGCCATTGCACGGCGGCCTGTGTATGTGTGGCTAATAATAACGAAGTAGCGAGTAACGTTTTTTTCATCATGTTCCCTGATCTCTTATTTTAAACCCATTATTGTCATAACTTAGTCTAAAAAGAGAGCATAAAAATGTAAGAAAACGTGAGTTACCGCTATTACGCTTTATAGCCTAATAAAATACCATCCTAAGAACTTGAAAGCGGTGAATTACATCCAACTTCGTTGATCCGATTCAGCTTGGCAAAGAATAAAGTCGATAATTTCATCGGCTTGCTCTGCTTTGATATAAGGCATAGTCGCTGTGCCCGCAGCGAGTTGTATAGACAAGCTCTTCAAACCACTTTTTCGCATAAAATAAGTGCTTACTGCGCGCGTGCTTTGCGCTTTATATAGTTCAAACACTCGATAATGCACACTTATCATGCCACTGCGAAACACTGCGTAATATCGCCCTTGATATTGATAAAAATAATAACCGTATCGTCGATATGATAAGTACACCAAGGAACTTAGTAATACAGCACAAAGCAGGCCATATACAGGGCTGTAACCTTGTCCTGCATAGCCCATAAATGCAATTAAAGCGCTCGGTAACAAAGCATAAAAGCATAGATTTTTGATCAGTAACGCTTTTTCGACACCTTTAAAGTTGAGTGCTTTAAAATCATCACTGGTTAAATTAAGCCAAGGATGTACCCACTGACAAACTTGTTTTACTTGCTCAAGTGAAAGCACTGGCATCACTAAGCTTTGTTTGCTCTTTGCGCCCGCGCTAAAGCCGCCGCTGGTTGCTTGCAAGCACTGCACGGTATAACGTTTAAGTAGTCGTGCAATTAGGTTTTGCTTAATCAGCAGCGATTGTACTTTATCAAGACTCACCGACAACTGATGACGCTCTAATAATCCAGCAATGCGTTTAAATTTTCCGGCCTGAAAGTAAAGCTGAAAATTATAAAAGCGGATTAATGACATTAATACCGATAATAAAACGGCAACCAACACAACAAGCACAAGTATTGAAAACACAGCGAGTGCTGCAGCATCAACCAACACGCCCACTTCTTGCTGATAGAATGATTCTAGGCGATTAATCACCGCTTTTTCTAAAAACTCCAGCACAACATTCATAAAAGGCGCAAGCGCTGCTAATGCCAAAATAGCCATATTCGACATCAAGCCAAATTTTGCAACTTCTTTATTGCTCAGCACCAAACATTGTTGTGGTTCGTTGGTATATGTATCTTCAGGTTGCTGCTTAGCTGCAGTTTGTTGTTGGGTTTCTTTATAAGCCAATACTCGCTCGCGCATTTGCTCTGCATATAGCGATGTAACCCCGGGTAATACAGCCTCTTGGCTAGTGCTGCCAGCGGCATCAAAAATACAGTTAACCAAACCCAGAGGCTTAAAATAAAACGGTTCGGCAATATTAACATTCTGCACTCGCAAAAAGTTCAAGGTTAAACGCTCTTTTTTAAACACCCCTTTATTGAGTAATATTTCATGCTCATCAGTAATGCAAAAGCGAAAATTAATATAGTAAAAAAATGAATAAATTAACAAGCTAATAATCGCTACCGCTAATGCAACTTGCCCCCAAAACCACTTATTTTCAACTTGCGTAACAAACACAACCATAATAGGTAGTAAGTTAAATACACCGTCTTTGACAAATCGGAAAGCAAAATGCACGATAAAATAAACCAGTGACCAAGACGAAACACGCTGCCATTTCAAATTATCCATTTAACGACTCATCAGTAGCTAATACACTATCACCGGCTTGATTGCTGGTATTGTTAGATACTTGTCTTGCTTCAGTGTACTTTTGAATATACTGACGGATATTTTTACAATCATCATGACTTAAGCCACTAATGTTGAGATCGGCGCTCATTCCGCCAGCACTGTACAAACGCAAGCTAGCCAAGCCCAGTTTTCGCTCCAAAGGGCCACGATGTATTTCTGTGTGCTGCACTCGTGAGAAAGGTAAAATCGTCACCTGCTGCCAAATAACGCCTTTGCGATAAGCTATATCATGCTCACGCATAGCAATTCCTTTAAGTCGCATACTGACAACGTTATAAGCTAGCGATAAAGCTAAAATAATTGGTAAACCAATCAGTAAGCTCGTTTGTGCCAGTGCTGCAAACTCCTGATTAAAAAAGCAAACAGCGCCTAATATTGCAGTTAATGGTAGATAAAACAGCAGCCAGTTAAGCTGAGCGTGCAGCAACGCTTTATCTGCCAGTGGCTTATATACTATTTGTTGATGTTGGGGTAAGACGTCCAGTTGGTGGTTTTCGAACACTTTTTTTCCTTAACAAGCCAACGATTTGATACGTTGGCTTTGATTTATAGCAAAGTTGCGGCCCTATATTACACCCAGCGAATGGTCGTCGCTAAGGTATGACTTTCGCCTGGCGCTACAATCGCACTATCATCCATTACATTTGCCGCTTCAAGGCACAACATTGTATGGTATTCATCATCAGCAAAATTAGATAAACGCTTAGACTTATCAATCCACGGGTTCCACAGCACACAAGAGCTGGAGTTTTCACGGCCGACTTCAATAATTCCATCCGGGGTAATAATACGCTGGATAACTGCGGCTTGGGTATAAACCATATCTGTTTCACGAGCAAAACCAACCAGTCCATCTTGATCAAACGGGCCTTCGCTAAACTCAATATATTTGGAACCTTGCAGCCCATCCACTTGAGTTTCTTCAATAGCAGGGGTTGGAAAATAAGTGTGCAGCGCTTGCGTGAAAGTAATAGTTTGGTTACTTAAATTAGTGGTTGTTAAACGCACTTCAAGCTGATTAGTTAGTATAAATTCAACCTTTAGCTTTGATTTGTGTGGCCAGTAGGTTTCATCAACTTGTGCCATTGGCAAGGTTAAGCTAACTCGAATTTCATCGTCTTGCTCTGCAACTTCATCTGCTCGCCATAAGCTCGTACGTGCTACACCGTGAATTGGCCACTCAGGATTTGGATTGACACCAAACCATGGCCAACAAATAGGAATGCCACCACGTATACTTTTACCTTCTTGGTAATCTTCTTCGCTTGATACCCAAATTAATGGCTTTTTGCCACTTGGCGTGAATTCAGTGAGTTGTGCACCTTGTAGAAAAATTTTAGCGCTACAAAGCTCGCTTGCAACATTGATATATTCTAAACCAGTGTCAGTTTGTTCGATGCTTACAGATGGAGATAACTTCATTATACGTCCCATAAAAATGAAAAACCTATCTCACCTTACCCAATCCCCAACCAATTAGTAAATATTATTTAGTGAGTTTTTATGTCAAATTTACAATTTTTCACTCTGTCATGACTTATAGGTAAGCTCAGCACCAAAAACGTTTAATTAAATAATATGCAAATGAACTAAATTTAATTTCAACTCAAAACAAATAAAAAACAGCCACAGCTCTTTGTAAAGCCAATAATACAGTATAAATCGACCTTATCTATTTGAACTCTATTTATTAGATGTGTAATATTTATTGATTGCGCGAGCGCCTTGACCGTAAACCATCTGCGAATGAGATAAAAATGAAAAAATATGACGAATTATTGGTTTCTTTACGTAAAGTGATCCGCGCGATCGACCTCCATTCTAAGCAGTTAAATAAAATCTCCGGCCTCACCGGTCCGCAGCTATTAATTATGACTGAAGTAGCACAAACTGATGGTATTACAGCCAGTCGCATTGCCCAAAATGTAAACCTGAGTCCTGCAACTGTAACTAATATCTTGGATCGCTTAGAAAACCGCGATTTAGTGACGCGTGTTCGCAGCCAATTAGACAAACGTCGAGTGAGTCTTTACCTCACTGCAAATGGTCAAACGATTCTGCAAGCAGCACCACAACCGTTACAAGAACACTTTATTGAAAAGTTCTCAGCCTTAGACGAGTGGGAACAAAGCCAGCTACTATCATCAATGCAGCGTATTGCTACTATGATGGATGCTCAAAGTATAGATGCAGCTCCTTTATTAGAAGTTGGTGTGCTGACCCGCGCCGCTGAAGGCAAACCCACCGAATAAATAGTTTATAAAATCATATTAAACAAATGATTACCCTAGAACGCATGGTTAGTTAACTTGGGTTAAAGGTACAATTAGTCTATTCTATACAGACCTATATCAAGAATAGCGATTTATCATGCTTAAACTATCAAAGTTAGCTTTCGCGACTATGCTAGGCGCAACAAGCAGCGCCTCATATGCTTCAGACATTGATGCTATGCAAGCTCAACTTTCTCAACTCCAACAACAGATGCAGCAACTGCAACAGCAGCTTGCGGCTGAAAAAGCAAAACAAGCTAAAGTTAATCAACAGCTTGAAGAACAGACCAAGACTATCGCAAAGCAAACTCAAGATAATACCGAAACAGCCCTATCCGGAGTTAAATTTGGTGGTGCAATTCGTACTAACTACAGTCACACCTCATATGATGACGGCAATAAAAACCGTGGTGGCGATTTTGATTTTGATATTTTCCGTTTAAATGTTTCTGGCGATATTGGTGGAGTGCTGATCGGCGGAGAGATCCGCTTTTTTGATTACATGACCGCAATAAAATCAGCATGGGCAGGCTATCAATTTACTGACGACTGGCAAGTGCAAGTAGGTATCACAAAAGTGCCGTTTGGTAATGATCCTTATAACTCCCATAACTATTTCTTTAGTGCAAACTACTACGTTGGTTTAGAAGACGATCATGATTTAGGCGTGATGTTTAAACGTAAAGTAGCTGATAACTGGCAGCTCGATTTAGGTTTTTTCAAAAATGACGAACTCGGTGGTGTCGATGGTTATGTTGAAGATCGCAGCCATCGCTATTCGTACGATATTGTTGGTAGTCGCACCGTCGACGAGGGTATTTATGCCGAACCGAGCAAAGGGCTTGGTGAGTATAATACCTTTGCCGGCCGCTACGCCTATTACTTTGAACACGGCAAAGGCATGACCACAGAAGTCGGAATATCAGGCTTGGCCGGTGGCTTACATGACGGCCAAGACCGCGCAGGAAGTTACAACGCATGGGCACTGCATGTAAACAGCGTTATCAATAATTGGAATATTCAGCTACAGCATGGCGAATATGACTACAATATCGATGACACTAATCGTATCGCGGTTGGCGCATATGGGTTTTATGACTCTATTGCGACCGATGCAACCACAAGTAGCTTTAATGTCGCTTACAGCGTACCGGTTGAATGGGGTCCAGTAAGCAACCTGCAATTTTATAATGATTACAGCGCGATCTATAACAAGTCTGATGACACTGCCGATACTTGGATGAATGTTACCGGGGTATCCGTCGCGGCTGGCGGCTTGTTCACTTACTTTGATTTAGTTCATGCCCGCAATCAAGCATTTGTAGGTGGATCTGTTGCCGGTGATAGTAATGAAACCGAGCGTCGCTTTAATATTAATATTGGCTATTACTTTTAATCTTTAAAGTCAGCCTGTAATTAGGGGGGTTAGTCTTAAGAGGTTACCCCCTCATAAACTCATCCTTCATAACGCTGTAAGCAATGACTGCAAGCAATTACATTCCCATCAACTCATAATAGGATATAAAAAGAACAGCGGCATCAGGTTGAATCGCAAGCTGAGGCGCTGAACGTGGCAGAGTATAACGTCATCGAGTACAATTAACTGACAATGCTGAGTAAACTAGCAGCATATTGTTTAACGTTGCTTGCCAAGCATTTAGCCGTTTTCAACTTTATCAGGCACAAGTCTATTCATGAATTTAAAAGTAATTTTAGCCACTTATAAAAGTATTGGCTATCAACTATTAGGACTAGCCTTGGTTGGGCTGGGAATTATAGGTATTGTTTTACCTGTGATGCCCACCACTATTTTTTTCATTTTGGCATTAGCGTGCTTTACTCGCTCGTCCCCAAAACTCGCTGCTTGGTTACTCAATCATCCTCGTTATGGCGTAACCTTACGCCATTGGCAAAAGTACAAAGTAGTACCCGTAAAGGCGAAGTGGTTTGCGGGTATTGGTATGTCACTTGGCTTTATTGTATTGCTGCTTTGTGCACCGCCGTGGTGGGTTTTACTGCTGGTAGCCTGCATCGAAATAGCGGTTATGATTTATTTACTCTCTCGCCCTTCAAAATACCTACCAATGTAAATTTCGTAAATAATGTTGTGATAACTAATGCAAATCATTACCATGTAGATAACATTGCTTAACTACTAAATTATTTATGCCGTTAATAAATAAACGAACTTTATATAGTACCAGTCGTGCGTTGCATATTTATCTATCAACAGCACTGCTGTTTTTGCTTATTTTATTTTCTGTCAGTGGGATTGTACTTAATCATGTTGATTGGCTAGAAGGCGATAAAAGTGATGGGCAACTAACCACATCACTCCCAAGTGCATTACTTGAGCAGGGCCAAGAAAACCTAGCAACCTTACCCATTTTATACCCTGAAATAGAAGCTTACTTAGCCAACCAATATGGCTTAACTAAAGTAAAAAGTATCGACTGGGAAAAAGAAGATGCACTCGTGATGCTCGACTACCCACTGCCTGCAGGTTTTGCCTTCGCAGAACTTAATTTCATCAGTGGCGAACTGAATCTCGAATATCAAACTGGCGGCTTTTTAAGCTTAATTGGCGATTTACATAAAGGCCGTCATAGCGGCGAAGCATGGAGCTGGGTGATTGATATATCAGCCGTGTTAATGATTTTTTTTGCTATCACCGGGATGATTATTTTATTTCAAAATAGAAAAAAACGCTTAGTAGGAATATGGCTAACAGTGCTTGGGGTCGCAACACCAGCAGTCATTTATTTATGCTGGGTTCCGCAACTAAAAGGAGTGTCTTAATGCTAAAACTTAATACCTTAATAAGCGCTGTTGTTTTATTTACAGCAGCTTTGTTTCAACCTCATGCGAATGCCGCTGAACTTGAAATAGAACTAACCCTACCTGATCTAGACGTACAACCTTACCATCGACCTTATGTCGCGGTTTGGCTAGAAACCCCAGAGCGTAAGCATGTAACCACGGTTGCCTTATGGGTTGAAAAAGCAGAATGGTTTAAAGACTTACGCCAGTGGTGGCGTAAAGCCGGAAAAAGTGACGCTAACTTTGATGGTGTAACAGGTGCAACAAAGCGCCCAGGTACTTACACCATTAACTGGAATGGCACAGATCTAGATGGCAAAGCCGTAGCTGCAGGCAAGTATTTACTTAATTTAGAAGTCGTTCGCGAAGAAGGTGGCCGTGATTACACCCGTGTAGAACTTGATCTAAATAAAGACGGCAAGATCACCATCGATGGCACCAATGAATTTTCACAAAGCTTCGTCACCATTAAAAGTCAGTAAATGTAGCTGCTAAAACAATTTAAATAAGGAAAGACTATGAAAATCAATTTACTTAAAAGCGCATTTATCGGCGCACTTACTTTCACTGCCCTAGCATCTAGCTATGCCAATGCACATGCTCGCTGGTTAGTGCCTTCGCACACATCTCTTTCAGGCGACAAAGCACATTATGTGATGATCGATGCCAGTATTTCGAATGAAATTTTCGCACCAGATAAAGCATATCGTCCAGCACAAAAAGGCGCGGAATATGATGATAATCTGATTATGGCAATCGGCCCTGATGGCAAACCAGTTAGCGATAAAATTCGTGCATATTATCTGCAACGTAAAAATTCAGCGGCGGTAAAACTAGCTGGGGAAGGTACTTATCATATAACGATGAGCCAAGAACCACGACTAATGACTTTTTATAAAGATGCCAAAGGCGAACGTGGCCGTGTATTTGGCCCTAAAGACAGTAAAGATATCCCAGCTGATGCAACCGATATTAAAACCACAAAATCGATTGCAACGGTAGATACATTTGTAAGCCGCAACGGCACCTCAAAACCTGCGCTACTTGGTCAAGGCTTAGAGATCAGCGGCCCGACTCATCCTAATGATTTATTTGTTGGTGAAGAGGCGCGTTTTCAGTTATTAAAAGACGGTAAACCTGCTGCCAACATAGAACTTGCCATCTTAAAAGGTGATACACGTTATCGTAACGAACGTGGCGAAGTTAAAGTAACCACAGATAAAAACGGCTTTTTCACTAACACATGGCAACACCCTGGACGATACCTGATTGAAGCAAGTGTGAGCGAAGGTTCAACTGAAAAAGGTATCGATAGCGTACGTTATTCATTATTTACTACCTTAGATGTAGCACCTGAATAAAACCCCTCATTAAAAATAAAGGCCAAGTAACTTAGCTTGGCCTACAACTCTAAATAAACACATAAACAACTTAGCGCCAAAATTTTTCGAAAATTTGAATTTAATTCTTTTATTTTCCCTCTTTTGGGTTCATATTATAAACAATTAAATTAACATAACTATAAAATATTTAACGGAAATAAATATTATGAAAAATGGACTTTATACCAACCTAATTCAAACCAGAAATAATCCTCATTTAAATTTAATAGCAAGCACTACAGGCTTAGCTTTACAGTACCACTAAACACAACAAAACCAACAACAAGGAAAGTAATATGAAATGGAGTTTTTTAATCCAGCTAGCTTTGATCCTAACTCTCACAGCCTGTGGCTCAGGAGGTGGTGACTCAGAAAAAAAACCAACCAATAAAGTCACTAACAATAAACCCGTTGCCATGATCAGTGCACCAACCGGTGAAATGCGCGTAAATACCGCGCTAACATTTAGCGGTACAAAAAGTAGCGATCCCGACGGCGATTCATTAGTTTATAAATGGCGCTTAACCACTGCAGACGGACAAAATGAGCTCGCTCTTGCTGTTGATAATGAAAGTAAAGTTGAAGTATCACTTGCTGAAGCAAAGAGTTATAAACTAATTCTAGTTGTGAGCGATGGCAAACTTTCGAGCGCCCCAGTTGAAAAATTAATTGAAATTAAAGCCGAGCCAACGCAATTAATTGCTCATGCAGGACTTACTCAAACAGTAAAACAAGGTGATGTGGTTGCATTAAATGGTGCGCTAAGTAGTACATCTAACGGTGTAATAAATAAATACTTATGGCAGTTTACGGCAAAGCCTCTTACCAGCAATGCAATCATAGAAAATAATAATAGCGTTACCAGCAAATTCATTGCAGATAAAACAGGTGCTTACGCAATAAAGCTAACCATTACTAATTCACTGGGCGAAACAGCAAGCAACGAGGTAATGATAAAAAGTGAGTCTTTATACGAAAATTCAGCTCCTCAAGCGGTTATTAAAGTACAAAATAAAACCGTCGCTCCTCGCAGCATAGTCACATTAGATGGCAAGCAAAGCAGTGACCCTGATCAAGGTGATACACTAAGTTATCTGTGGACTATTACCGCACAACCTGCCGATAGCAACCCGACACTCACTGATAACTTAAGCCATACCGCAGGCTTCTCTTCTTTAGACCTCGGTGAGTACACGCTCTCACTAACAGTTAAAGATCAATACGGTGAAACTGATACCGCCACAGTTACTTTAACTGTAGAGATAGCAAATCAAGCTCCTATTGCACAACTTGTAGCTGAGAGAAACATTAACTTAGCTGAAACTATTACTCTGCAATGCGAACAATGCAACGATCCTGAAGGGCAACCCTTGAGCTACCTTTGGCAGATAAAAAGCAGACCTGAGAATAGTATAGCGCAGCTAATCCAAGGTACGACAGCAACCCCTTCTATCAGTGCTGATATTGAAGGTGATTATGTGATCACATTAATCGTATCAGACGGACAGCTTAATTCTGAGCAAGCAACAAGCGTTCTTCACGCTCAAGCCAATGCAAAACCAACAGCGATTATTGCTGATGTAGCACCTATTTTAGTCGATGAAGAAATTCAACTTGATGGCTCACAAAGCACAGATCCTGAAGGCAAAGAGCTTACCTACCAGTGGGAAATTTTATCGCCATTAGGACGTGCTACGCTTTCTAACACAGACGTTGCTAAACCTTACTTTAAAGCATCAGGTGCAGGAAGTTTTGTTATTTCGTTACGTACCAATGATGGTAATAAGGACTCCGATACGCAAACAATTACTATCATAGTTAGAGACAATGCAAAGCCAGTCATTATTTCTAAAGGCGAACAATTACGTCAGGCTTTTGTTGGTAATATAGTAACATTTGATGTTAGCCAAAGTTACGACCCAGAAGAGACCAATCTTAATTATACTTGGGGGCTTACCAAGCCTAATGAGTCAAATGCAGCACTGGTAAACATAAAAGATGGCGTCGCTGAATTTACCCCTGATATTATAGGTAGCTATAATGTCACTGTTACTGTTACTGATGCTGAGGGCAATGCAGCTGTAATGGAGTTTGCGATCTCTGCTACCGATCCCGCTTTACTAACAGGCATAGTTAAAGGACAAATTACCAACGTAGCTAAAGTTGGTATCAATAACGCTATACTGATGATAAATGGTAAGCAGCATACTACAAATAGTAGCGGCTTCTTTGAGGCAATAGTTAGTGTTGAACAAGGCGCAACTGTTAGTATTTCTACAGCAGATGAAAGACTGGCAACTAGCGAGTATAGTTCAGCAGCGATAACACAAAATGATTTCATCATTAATATTAATCAAACAAGCCTACCGGTTTTTCAAGATGTAGAAGTCTCTGTATTCGTCTGTCCTGATTTTACTGGACCCGACACCGTAAATCTGCGCTTTAAAATGATCGATACTATTTTAACGTCGAATAGTTTTCAGGCTCAGTATGATGAAACCAAGCCTTTGATATTACAAAAAAGTAATAACACATATCTAGATAGCACACTAAATATTGCACTCCCTGTAACTGCAACATATGAAATAACCGTGGTTGAAGACAATGTGCGCAATACATCTTATTCAAGTACTGCTATTTACTACTCTCAGTCGCTCCCAAACTTAGCGATAATCACCATTTGTAATAATTAGAAAAAACTAAGCCACTTCACGCGTGTTGAAGTGGCTTAGCGTACCTTCCAGATCCAATCTAAAGAATATTAAGAACAACCCTAAATTTAGTATTTTTGACCACTTATTCGCTATACTTATCTGATAATAAAAATAAAAACCAATAAAAACAAATCATTAAATTTTGGCTTTGTTTTTGCTATAAATTAGAAAATCGTAAAATATAATTAACAATGAGAAAATAAATAATGATCAACAAACCTCTTTCTTTGCTAGCCAAAGCCCTTCCTATTGCCACTAGCCTATTGTTTCTCAGTGGCTGTATTGTGCATGTTTCAACCTCGTCAGCCAATATACAACGACAGCAGCAACGCTCAGTATCAGCGTCACAATTACAGCAACTAAGTATTAATGCTGAGGCGGGTTCACTTAAAGTGATCGGCTCAACCACAGCAACTAACATCAGCGTAGATGCCACTATTTATACAGCAAAAAGTGATGACCCTTACATACTTACTCTGGAACAAAAAGACGATAAAGCCGTACTTATAGCAAAAAATTATAGTTCGTCAGGAATAGTGGTATATCAAGGTAATTCACCCAGTATTGATTTAGTTATTACTGTGCCAAGCTCATTTAACCTTGAGATTGACGATGACTCTGGCGATATAGATATTGCTGGTGTACTAGGTAATATCATTATAGATGACGACTCAGGGAGCATTCGTATTGATCAAGGTCATCACGTCACAATTGACGATGATTCAGGGGATATCGATCTGCAAAATATTACTGGTAATGTAGAGATCAGTGATGACTCTGGCAGTATTACTGCACGTAACGTTGCTGGCAATATGACTATTGAAGATGATTCGGGTGATATAACCCTTACTAATATCACTGGCAGCGTAGATATTGACGATAACTCTGGCAGCATCAATGCCAAAACTCTAGGCAGTTACATCACCATTGAAGATGAATCGGGTGATATTTATGTTGAACATGTAAATGGCCTAGTCACCATTGAGGATGGCTCAGGCAGTATTCGTGTTAACGACAGTAAAGGTCTCACCATCATTGACGCTGGCTCTGGTGATTTGAGCATCGATAATATCAACGGCCCAGTAAAACTTAACTAACTCTTGATGTAAAACGGCCAAGTAATTGGCCGTTTTTTACTGTCTAATTTTGTGTTGTCGGTCGTGTGCTCACAACAACTGCTATATTTTGCTAATCGCAAATACCCTCAGCGTCTTATCGCAATGCTTGATGAGCGTAAATGTGTCATCGTTAGTTTCCCTACCTGCGGTATTTTGCATTAAAAACATCAACAAGTAATAGTAAGCACTGTTTACTACGCATAAAGCTCCTTTTAGTGCCATACAACACACCATTAAAATTCTTTAAAAAAGAATGTTAACACCTATTTTTACTAATTTTCGTTCTTTTAACGTGAGTATATTATTAATCAAGCATCAATAGTGACACTCGAAATTAAGTGATCATCTATTGTTAGGGCTATAACTTATGTATTCAATTAATCGAATCAACGTGACTCTGCTTGGTCACCTTTAAGGAGCAAAACATGGCTAAAATACTCAACCCAACTGAACATGATATTGGTGGCTTAAACGTAAAGCGCGTACTGCCTAATTTTGATAAAAAAATGGTGGGACCATTTATCTTTTTTGATCACATGGGACCAAACGATTTTCCTGTTGGCCAAGGGATCAATGTTCGCCCTCACCCGCACATAGGCTTATCAACACTCACTTATTTATTTCGCGGCAGCATTTTACATCGCGACTCGCTAGGTAATAATTTAGAAATCCACCCAGGCGATGTGAACTGGATGACGGCAGGTAAAGGCATTGTTCACTCAGAACGAGAAAGCTTTGAAGTGCGCGCTAACCCGCATCATATTGACGGCTTACAATGCTGGATTGCGCTACCAGAAAATATGACTGAGATTGAGCCTTCATTCACCCATATAAAAAAACAGCAACTACCACACATAATTCATGAAGGTATCATGATGCGCTTAATTGTTGGTGAAGCTTACGGATTAAGCTCCCCAGTTAAAACCTACTCCCCCATGTTTTATATTGATGTGGTTGGCAGCGCCAATAGTCAAATTAAGTCGCCTAACCCACAGCAAGAAACCGCGTTATATGTTATTTATGGAAGCGTTACCGTGGGTCAACAGGATTATCAAGCGGGTGATTTTATCCTACTTGATAACCTCGATACTGATATTCACTTTGCCAGTGATGCACGCTTTATTTTGCTCGGTGGCGATAAGTTTGAAAAAGTCCCATACTTGCATTGGAACTTTGTTGCTTATAGCAAAGAACGCTTAGAGCAGGCAAAACAAGACTGGCAAACTCAACGTTTCCCAAAAATCCCTGGTGACGATAAAGAATTTATTCCGCTATAGTAAACAGTATTTTAAGGCATAATAAGTTAGCCAGTATTAGCAAAGGACAACTATGTTAGAGATCGCATTAATTTATTTAGCCGCAGCCATTGTTGCGGTGCCTATCGCAAAACGCCTTGGGTTAGGCTCCGTGCTCGGCTATTTGCTGGCAGGTATTTTAATTGGCCCGTATTTGCTGGGGTTAGTGGGCGATCAAACGTCTGTTATGCATTTTGCTGAATTTGGTGTAGTAATGATGCTGTTTTTAGTCGGCCTTGAACTACAACCTGCTAGGCTTTGGAAGTTACGCCACTCTATTTTAGGGCTTGGGGGGTTGCAAGTAACCCTAACAGCGGCGGTAATTTTTGCAATTTGTTATTGGTTTATGGCCATGCATTGGCAAACAGCACTAGCAATTGGTTTAATGCTCGCGCTTTCTTCAACAGCAATTGTGCTACAAAGCCTAGAAGAAAAAGGTTGGCTGAAAAATGAAGCCGGCCAAAATGCGTTTTCGGTACTGCTATTTCAAGATATTGCCGTTATTCCTATTTTAGCATTACTACCACTATTGGCGTTTGAGCCAATGTTAAATGCCACCAGCACGCATAATTCGCTAACTGCCGATTGGCCAGTTTGGGGGCAAGTAACCGCCTCAGTAACAGTGATCGCGGCAATTATTTTAGCTGGTAAGTATATTTCTGCGCCGCTATTTAGGTACATTGCTGAAACCAGAATGCGGGAAATATTCACTGTATTTGCGTTATTTTTAGTGGTAGCGATTGCGCTGATTATGCAAAATGTTGGCTTATCTCCAGCGTTAGGGACTTTTTTAGCTGGTGTGGTACTGGCAGAAAGTGAATTTCGTCATGAGTTAGAGGCCGATATAGAACCCTTTAAAGGACTGTTATTAGGATTGTTTTTTGTCGCTGTCGGTGCCTCTATCGACTTTGCATTGTTATTTAATCAATTTACTTTAGTGGTTACATTGGTTGCAGCTTTAATTGTTGTAAAGGCCGCTGTTTTGTATGCCTTAGCACGAACTTTTAAAATTCATCATACCCAGCAACTGTTATTCACTGTAGCCCTAGCACAAGGTGGTGAGTTTGCTTTTGTGCTCCTGACGATGACTAATACATTGCAAATTTTAACCCCAGAACAAAGCAACTTAACCACCTTAGTCGTGGCCATCTCAATGTTAATAGCCCCTTTACTATTAATGCTTTACGACACATTACAAAAACGTAGCAACACAACAACAAAACCTGAGTTTGATAAACCAGAGCAGATAAGCCCAGCCAAACACGTAATCATTGCTGGGTACGGCCGTTTTGGACAAATTATGGGGCGCTTACTGAGCACCCAAGGGTATGATATCAGTGTCCTTGATCACAGTCCTAGCCAAATTGATCTGCTGCGCCGCTTTGGTAATACGGTGCATTATGGTGATGCAGCACGTAAAGAACTACTCGAAGCCGCTGGAGCTGATACCGCACAATTACTGGTTATTGCTATTGATAATGCAGACAAAACTCTCGAAATAGTTAAACTTGTCCGCAAACACTTTCCGCACTTAAAGATTGTGGCGCGCGCTAAAGATCGTCGCCATGCTTACCAATTACTTAATTTGCACGTTGATGCGTTTAACCGAGAAACCGTTGACTCCGCCATCAACCTTGCCGTTGAAACCCTAGAACTATTAGGAAATTCAAAGGAAGACTCGCAGCGCGCAGGACACTTATTTAGAGAGCACGATCGTGCTTCAGTACTGCAATTAGCAAAACTGTGGGGCGATGATCACAGTTATGGTGTAGCGGTACGTCAACGCACTGAAGATCTAAAACAAGTACTCAATCAAGATAAACGTGCCAGAGAATCACTCAATACCTGTGACCAAGGTGACTGCGAGGACAACCATAAAGATGCTTAAAATAACTTTAGAGCAATGGCGTATGTTTAGGGCTGTGGTTGAACATGGCGGTTTTAATCAAGCATCACTAAAAATTTATAAAAGCCAATCAAGTATTCACAATGCTGTTGGTAAAATTGAGACCGCTTTAGGTGTTAAGTTATTTACTATTGAAGGACGTAAAACCGTGATCACCGAAGCTGGTGAGATGATGATGCGCCGCGCTAATTACCTACTCGATGAAGCCGCCAAAATAGAAGCAATTGGGCAGACTCTCAGTGAGGGGATTGAAAGCAAATTACGTATTGCTGTTGATGAAGTTTTTCCGCAAGCACTGCTTTATAAAGTACTCAACAATACCTCGGCAATGTATCCATTATTACGTATTGAATTATACGAATCAGTACTGACTGGCGCGAATGAATTACTAGAGAACACCAGTGCCGATATTGCAATATCGGGATTCACTGGCAAAGCCGGGTTTAGTGAAGAGTTGTGCAATATCGAGTTTACTGCTGTTGCGCACCCAGATCATGCGTTACATAGCATCACTCGACCTATCACCCTTGAAGATTTAAAATCGCACCGACAAATTGTGGTACGCGATTCTGCCTTACACAATAAACAAGACGGTGGCTGGTTAGGTGCCGACCAGCGCTGGACAGTAAGCCATATGCGGACTTCCATTGATATGATCAGCAACGGCTTAGGCTTTGCTTGGCTACCTAGCACAGCGATTACCAATCAGTTAGCACAAAATCGGCTCAAGCCCCTTAATCTTAGCCACAATAGTAAGCGCAGTGCCATGCTACATTTATTGTTTAAAGACGGTGATCGCCTTGGCCCGGCAGCGCGCACATTCATTGGCGAGTTACGATATCAAGTAATGCAGGCTGATCTTGATTGCTAATCAAGGGCTTTCATTCTATTAATTAGAACGAATAGTCCTTTTAAAAGCGATTTTAATCTTCCTTATAAAACTTATACTGCTGCTATTCAAATTAGGGTTTAATCAGGAGTTAAGTTATGCACTACATACGCAAAGCCAGCGAGCGCGGCCAAGTTGATCTTGGTTGGTTACAAAGTCAGCATAGTTTTTCATTTGGCCATTACCATGATCTAAAACACATGGGGGTGTCGGTACTTAGAGTGATCAACGAAGATAAAGTACTTGCTGGTCAAGGCTTTGGCACTCACGGACACCGGGATATGGAAATAATTTCCTATGTCATTTCCGGCGCATTAAAACACCAAGACAGCACCGGCAATGAATACATTGTTCCTGCTGGTGACGTGCAACGGATGAGTGCCGGTAGTGGTATTATGCACAGTGAATATAATGCTTCAAATTCAGCAACAGCGCACTTTTTACAAATTTGGATACAACCCAAATTGCGTGGTATAGCCCCTAGCTATGAGCAAAAAAGTATTCCGCAAACAACTCAGCTTACACCACTTGTTACACCAAATGGCGAACACGGCAGCGTGAGCATCAACCAAGATGCCAGTATCTATCGTTTAAAACTTGATGAGGGTCAATCGCATACATTGCAAACAGCGGATAGAAAAGGTTATTTGCATATTATCTGCGGGCATATAGACGCAAACAAGCAAAATTTTAGTAACGGCGATGCCTTTGCACTAAATCGCAATGAACGGGTAACATTAACAGCCACCAGCAGCTTAGAAGCGCTGTGGTTTGATCTACCAGCATAAAGTAAATAATCAGTAAGTAAAAAAACCAATGACAGTAACAACCCTTTCTATCATCGCATTTGTCGTATTGCTCACCGGCGTGTCAAAATCAGGCTTTGCAGGAGCGCTTGGAGTGTTTAGTGTCCCTTTACTAATGCTAGTGATGCCCCCCGTTGCCGCAATCGGTTTGATGCTACCGGTACTTATTGTTGCCGATGTCTTTAGTTTAAAAAGTTACTGGCAACAATGGGATATACAGCAACTTAAACGCTTACTACCGGGTTTATTGGTAGGCGTAGTTATTGCACATGCGTTAATTGGCTGGTTAGATGCGACGTTTATAAAAACAGCGATTGCTATTTTATGTATAGTGTTTGCTATTCGCAGTTTAGCCTTTAGCAAGTTTACTTTTAGTGCCTTAAATAGCCGTTTAGGTGCCTTCTCTATGGGCGGTTTAGCCGGTATTGCAAGTACCTTAGTACATGCTGGCGGCCCACCTTTAATAATGTATTTCAGTACCATTAAGTTACCACCGAAACGATTTGTCGCAACTGTGGCGATTATTTTTGCGATGATGAATGCCGTCAAGCTTATTGGCTTTATTAGTCTGGGTTTAATCGAAATAAAGTGGGCATTAATTGCACTTGCCAGCTTGCCGATTGCTTTTTGTGGTAATCGTTTAGGGATCTGGTTGCAGGGCAAACTCAATACTTCGCAGTTTCTGAAAATAATGAATGTACTACTCTTGTTGCTGGGTATTTGGTTGTTAGTGATGTGATCTGGCTAGTTAAACATTTCGTAGTTAGGTAAACTGATTCAACAAACGCTATTTAAGGCTCTATTTTGTTAAATAACCAACCACTTCGTAAACCCTTCTCTGTACTGGTTGTTATTTATAAAAAAAATAAAGACTGTTTACTGATCCAACGTACCGATGATGCTAACTTTTGGCAATCAGTCACCGGCGGGATTGATGAAGGCGAAACGCCTATTGTGACAGCTTACCGTGAGCTATTAGAAGAAACAGGGATAGATGCCCGCGCACTGGGTTTAACAATACGTGATCACCAAAAAACCAATCAATATACCATTAGAGAGTCATGGCGACACCGCTATCAAGCCAATGCGTTAATTAATACTGAGTATGTTTTTAGTATTTGCGTACCCGATGATATCGCCATTACTTTAGATCCGAATGAGCACACCGATTTTATTTGGCTAACGCAACAACAAGCGGCTGACAAAGCCTGGTCGCCAAGTAATCGCGATGAAATCTTGGCGCTATAGTTTATTTAATTGTTATCAATTAGGTTAACTGCTTACTTGTAGCACTTATTGAAACAATAAGCCCATATTGATTGCTTGTGGCAACCACATCATTGCGTCTGAGGTTAACTCATCGCTAGAAACCTCTAGCTGTAATGCTGTTTGCTTAATCGCCATATTAAAGCTACTTCCTTGTATACAAAAACCGAGTAGCAAATACTGCCAATGAGCTAAAGACCAGACTCTAAATCTATAATGTATACGTGTTAAAGCAAGGTAACATGGTTGCTGAATAGGTAAAATCAACTCATCAGGCATTACTTCTAATTTTGCTATGCAGGCTTCAATTTGTGAAATGAGCTCTAAAATAGGGTAATCTAATGTTATTACCCGCAAACAAGGCGCCGCTTGAATATCAGTATTATTTACTAAACACGTGAGCATTTGCTGTTCGATAGAAAGCTCGGTTGCCGTTACATTTTTTTCAAGACCTTGGGCTACTAACACCTCAGACTTGGTGCGTTCAAATAAGGCTATTTGAGCAGGTAAATCGACCATAGTTTGTTGAGCAACATCGATTATACCTTGTGGTTTAGTTTGTGCTAAAAATTCGGCAAATTGCTCACCTAAATAATATAGACTCCAACTTTTAGAAGGCACCGTCACAATAAATGCTTTAGCAAATGTGGAAAATAACGAATCTCCCATATACTGCGCCAACAATGAAAACTCACAACGTAAACAATCCACAAGCCTTAGCACATAACCTGCAGCGTAAATATCTACTCGCTGCTGGGCTGAAATTTTATCTGTACTTTTAATTAGCGTATCAAGCATAACGCCATCATGCGCATATGCCTGTAAGAGTTTATCATCCAAATCACCACGAACAATTAATACTGTTTGCAACCAATGTTGCACTTGCCTCAATGAATGTTCACTCATAATTTCTCTTTAGCTAAAACCAGCGGTGTAGAAATACAACCTTGTTGGTGGCTATTTTGTACTGGAGCATGAGGAATTTGACCCGCTAATACAGTTTTAGCTTTGTTTAACTCAGCGACTAATTCAGGAAACGCAGGAATATTTGCATCCCATTCCAGTAAAGTCGAGACAGGCCCACATAAAGATTGCGCGAGTTGATACAATTCCCATACAGGTTCAGGAACTGGTTTATCATGGGTATCTATCAAACAATGCCCGCTGAGTGTTGGCCCCGCCAAATGCATTTGCACAATACTTTTAAGCGGTAAGTTTTTTATATATGTCCTTGGGCAAAAACCGTGATTATACGCCGACACATAAACATTATTAACGTCTAGCAGCATAGCACACTGTGTTTGTTCGACCAGCTGCGTAAAAAACTCCGGCTCCGTGAGCGACGAGTTTTGAAACTCTAAATAAGTAGAGGGGTTCTCCAGCACTAATGGCCGCTGTAAAAAGTCTTGTACCTGATTAACCCGGTTAATAACATGCTTTAAGCTTTCCTCAG
This sequence comes from Pseudoalteromonas sp. SR41-8, assembly GCF_014163915.1. Classification (NCBI taxonomy): domain Bacteria; kingdom Pseudomonadati; phylum Pseudomonadota; class Gammaproteobacteria; order Alteromonadales; family Pseudoalteromonadaceae; genus Pseudoalteromonas; species Pseudoalteromonas sp. SR41-8. Next base: position 27,542 of record NZ_JACJEE010000007.1, on the reverse strand, counting down.
TAAGCGGCATAGGTAGTAAATCGTGGCTATTTACTCCTGCAAAGCCTGTCCAACATAGATGATCTGATATCCACGCTGGTTTTACAAAATCCGCCAATGCTTTTAACTTTTCTAAATAGTCAAAATCAAGCGCAGAGCTACTGCCTATATTCATAGACACACCATGCATAACAATAGGGAAATCAGCCATCAATTGTTCTAATACATGACGGCCATAGCCATAATTATCGATGTAATTTTCACTAATGATCTCAAACCAATCAACCCCTGTTACTGGTTTTTGCATTAAGTACGGATAATGCTCACTGCGCAACCCCAAACCAAAGCCTAGCGGGTTTATTTGCTCAATAGCAGAAGCAGCAAAAGGCTGCTTCTGTATGTATGATGTCATGTATTCAATCCAATTAAGTTGAAGGCGGAAGCGCTAAGCGAATATCATCTGCAGGTGGCGGCGTAGTTTGCACTCCTTTTGCATTACAATAGGCCTGCCACGCGATACTGTAAACCGCATCACCTTCTTTAAATGGCATTTGCTCTAGAACTTTACCTGTTTCTGGGTCGGTATATGGTTTAGCCGTAGATGCATAGTCTGGTCCATCACCAAATTCAAACAATTGCATCTGGGGTTTTGCTGATGGCTCTTTTGGGAATAGCTGCGAGGCAGAAATCGGCACAGCACAGCCACCTAAATTATTACATTTGTTATTTGCAGGAGCGCTAAATGGACCATCAGCAGGGGCGCTACCACCACAGCTTCCTCCCGGTGTTGTGCTATGCACAAACCCACACCCACCTTGCGCTTTGCAATTGTTCGAACCTTTACAGCTGTGGAAAACTGTTGCGGGAGGCAAATTATTTGAATTTTCTTTTGTATAATCCATACCTTGGCATGCATGGTATAAAACATCCTTAGACATATCCGCAATACCCGCAACCAGATCTGGAGCCTGCCCTGTTGTAGCCCAACAAATAGATACTCGATCGCCCGAACCACCCATTGCAGGACCTGGAAACTCAGTCGTTTTACCACCCCAATAGCGATCCAATGCTGTGGTAAGTCCTTTTAAAGTGCCAACCGCTGATTCACTAAAAATTTGATGTGTTTGTGCACGACGTTCAGGGCTAGAAAACAAATTATTCAATGCTTTTTCTACATCAACTACAGCAGGTAAATCTGGGTGCTTATGCTTAGCCTTATCGCCACCTTGCGGGTTAAGCATTGCTACTGTAAATTTACCGCACAAGTTATGCCACGTTTGCCAGGTCATATACACTTGGGCCGCGTTGTTATCACTGTAAGATTGACCCTCTTGGTATTCATATTGAATAATCAAATCAAGTACATCAGCAAAGGTAATAAAATGATCTTTTTTAGTATTTGTAATACGTGCGCATGCAATACCTGATACTGGAAGTGGCTTTTGCCCAGCGCTATCCGCTGGGTAATCTTCTTTTAGGTTATCAGCATTAGGTTGAAACTTAGCAGCGACCTGATGATCATCTGCCTCAATCGGTGTGCTTTTCAATGCTACCGTTTGTTGCTGCAAATACGTTATTACCCAACTCTCTGCCGCCCAGCGGCTGCAGATTTCAGAAACAACACCTTTACCTTCACCTTGATCCGTTATTGCATTGATATTATTAACAATCTCAATTTTTAACTTATCTAGATCATTACTTTCATTGATTGAACCATTAATCCCCGGGTATTGCGGTTTATATTCGCCTGAGTCACGAGTATTAAAGTAATCACGTTGCACGGAATCAGGTTTAGCTGGATTCACCAAAATATCAATTAAGCTACTACCATCCTCATACACAATTTCAAGATAGTCCCAATAACAGCAATACATATGCCCGATAGAACCAAACATAGGTAAATCAACTTCTGTATCTGTTGCTTTAAACCAATCAAAAGGAGCTGTTTCAAAGTATTTAGGGCGAACTCCATCTAAATCTTTATTAATTATTAATTTTTTTGCACTTTCCTCGGTTTCTTCAATCAATAAAAACAGTAAAGCCTGCTCTTTTGTCAATGCAGCTGCATTGACTCGCATATCTTGTAGTGTTTGACCCTGAAAGTGAGTTGCAAAGTATTCTTTCACTTTAGGGCTAAGTTTTGATAAATCACGGCTGCAGTCTTTAAAATCTAAGATATGCGGGATTTGCGTTGTATCGTCATAACAATGCCAACCAAACTTTTCTGTTTGCAGTGCATTACTGGTAAATGAAGGAGTTAGATTTAGTTTACTGGCGATATTAGAAGCCAACTGTAAATGCAGCATTTCTTCTATAAACACACTATAAACAGCATTAAACGCCTGTTCATTTACGCTCAGTGGCTTGCTGGGTTTTGGCGTTGGAGTAATATCTAATTTTGCTATTCGTTCATTAGGAATAAAGCCTGCTGTTGCCCCTAACCCAGGCCATAAACGCTCGGGATACAAGCCTTCATCCCCACCTATTGCATGCATGCCTTGTATTGAATACAGACCTGTCATATATAACGGGATGGTAAATAACTCAACGTTAATCGCAGCTTGTGCGATGGCTTTTATACACGCAATATCAGCGTCTTTGTAACTTACGGGACGCTCTTTAATTTTTTTGTATTGTTTGATGCTGACTTTAAGATCAAGATCGAGGTTAATCCTTACCGCCTTTTGTGCACTCTGCATTTTCAATTGCTCCATGATGACAGTTATATGCGACCAAGAAACTTGTCGCGTAAGTCAAATGAGTGTAGAAGGTTTCATCAGCGATGCAGTATTACAATACATTACAAAAGTAGATATTTGGTACAGAAGTAAAACTAATACTTTATTCAAAAACAGTAAAAAGCGCGTTGATAAGCACATTAAAGTGGCGTCCGTTCACCCAACAAGCATTATGCTGTTTCGGCTCAGTAATATCGTTTACCCGCTAGTAGCAATCATTTTACTGCGAATATTTACCTCTATCGGCATCATTGTAGATTTGCAAGTAAGATTTAATACTGAATACCCTTGTTATACCCAGCCCCAAAAGCTAGGTATAACAAGTGGATAAATAGCCGGCGCTATAACCGCTGTTTGTTACTATAAATACTTTAACCAAGGTTTATTTGCTTTGCGCTTATAGTGACTAAATGCCTTAGTTGGCCAATATAAAGTAACGGCTAACACAACCGTAATTAACCAAATCCATGTAATATCATTTACGGCAAAATATGCACCATGATTAGCACCAAAAATAGCACTGCAAATTGTGTATAAAATCAATAAAACGTAAAGATGAAAAATATAAAAGAACATCGGCACCGAGCCATACACTCTTAAAGCATTACTAAAGCGATTTAACGGACGCTCAAAAAACCATAAGCCAAAAAACATCAGCGCTAAAGTGATTAATAAAAAGCTCAGTGAAGGTGGATATTTGGTAACGTTAAATATCGACATAGCCGTTTGCACTGCTGTTGAAAACTGCTGCCAAGGTAGCGTTTCGCCATAGATATTTAAGCCGCGTAAAATAGCAAATAACGCTATACACGCTAAGCCCAAACCAATCAGCCACTGTTTACGATCTTCACTGTCTCGATTATGTGCGTACAGTGGGCCTGCGCAGTAACCAAGTAATATAACCCCAATCCAAGGTAATACTGGGTAACTGATTTTGACATTAACTAAACCACCTTCAGAGATAAAGCCGCGATCATGCAGAATAGTCCATAAGGTATAACCCCACTCATCAGGACTGAAGGTAATTGGTGTGAGTAAGTTATGGCCAAAAACGATCAATAAACCCAATGCTAACAATAGTCGTTGCGGTAAGTTAATTAGTAATGCCAGAGCCAGCATACACAGGCCAATAGCCCATATCACTTGTAGAAAAATAGTCGGGATAAACCAAATCCACAAAAAGCAAATAACCGTAACTTCAAGGGCAATTAAAAACAACCCCCGCTTAACTAAAAAACTACGTGCAGAGCGTACTTTACCTGAGCTTGGGTGGCTATAAAGCCACGCCGAAAGCCCTGTTAAAAAGATAAAGGTTGGCGCGCAAAAGTGCGCAGCAAAACGGCTCCAAAACAACCCTGAAGAGGTAACGTCAACATCCATTGGGTCTAATACCGGCATTTGCGAGAAAAAACGCTCTCGCACATGATCAAGTAGCATGAGTAAGATAACCACGCCACGCATAATATCGATACTGTGAATACGGTTTTTAACTTGTTCAGAAGTCATATGTTATACCCAATTTAAACTGTGTTGGTGCACCAGGGTAGGCCCATAATGCGTTGTAGCTACTGGCTATGTAGCTTTCATCAAATACATTATCAACATTAAGTGAAACATTTGTCCGTTCAGTCGCCTGCCATTGAGCAAATAAACCCACCAGTTGATAACTTGGTAAGTTAAAAGATAAGCTTATTGGGTCGCCTAGTCGCTCTGAAATATATTGATAATGACCACCAAATTTAATGTCTTGCTCAAGTACACGGGTATTGTGATTTAAAGAAAGCGAAAAATTATTTTTTGGTACGTTAACTAACGGGCTACCTTTAGGAATAGGCTCTAACCACTCAACATTAATCATGTCTTTGGCCGTTTCAGCCTTTACGTAAGCATACGAAAGTGTGTACTGAGTGTTTTCACCTAAACTACCAGTCAGATCAACCTCAATACCTTTACTGGTTACTTTACCAATAGGTTTTGAATAACCCTTATCGTCAGCCACCAACATGTTGCCTTTGCTAGCATCAAATAAAGCGATGGTACCGCTTACGTTGTCAAAGCCAAACTTCACACCCACTTCAAAGGAATCACTTTCTTCAAAACCAAACGATTTACCCTTAGCATCAGTACCACTTAAAGGTATAAACCCTTCGGAATAGCTGGTATAAAGGTTAATCGCATCATTTAGCTCATATACCATCCCTAGCCGTGGGCTAAGTCGGTTCATCGTGCTATCTGAGGCAACGCCTGACTTAGTCTCGAAAATATTCTGCTCAATTTCATCAAACCGCAATCCCAGCATTAATTTAAAACGCTCGGTAAGGTCTAACTGATCTTGTACATAAATACCGTATGCCTTTTGCTTTTCATTGTTTTCATACAGTTGCGCAACATCGGGGCCTTGCCCTTCACTGTAGTTTGGCTGATAAATATTTAATGTGTACGTATCTTTACCACCACGATAACGATAAAGCCCAGTGCGAAGCTCATAGTCATACCCATCAACACCAATCAAAACATGGTTAGTGATATCAGCAAGATCAAAATGACCACTTAATTCTGCGCGTACTGACAAATCATTAGAGTAATAATCTCTATAACGGTGTTGACGCGTAAGCATAGGATTATCTAAAGACAAAGTCTGTCTTGGAGGAGATAGTTCAGCATCAGACGAAAAACCTGTTAACGTAGCGGTACGATGGTTAGCGCCCAATAAGAGTGACCAGTCGCGATTAAAGTCATAGTCATAATTAAGTTGGTGTCCGCGAGAGTGCACTTTAGTTGGCGCATCATTAGGGTTACCTAAAAAGCGACTTCTAGGTACGGTGTCAAAATTATCGTTAAGTACAACAATACCTCGGTCATACATTTGCTGCTGGTCAACGTATTCAAACTCATACGTTAATGACGATTTATTATTGATGCTGTAATACAAAGAAGGCGTGATCACAAACTTATCATGATGTACGTGATCTCGAAAACTGTCACTATCTTGCCATGCACCATTAATTCGAAATGCAATATCTTCAGTTAGGCCGTTAGTGTAATCACCTTGCACACGTTTATGATCTTCACTGCCAAGTTCAGCTTTTAACTGGCCTTGCTGATAGAACTGTGGTTTTTTAGTAATGATATTAATTGTACCACCTGGTTCAGAACGACCATAGAGTGCAGAACCAGGACCTTTTAACACTTCAATATATTCAATGTTAGATACATCACGTGGGCCCGCAAAACCTCGCCCACCACTAAAGCCATTAATTAAATAGCCGGATGGCATATTTTCATTACCCGATAGCCCCCGTATAGAGTAGCTATCCCACAATGCCCCGCCATTATTTTTACGAGAAATACTGGCAGAAAAATCCAGTGCATCTCTAAACTTGGTAATGCCATTATCAACCATCATTTCTTTACTTAATGTGGTAATTGACTGCGGTAATTCTTTAAGCGGAATATCGCCTCTAAAGGCTTGCTTATGTGCAATAGTGATGGTTTCTATATCTGATTCTGTGGCATTAGAGCCAAAAGAAAGTGCTGCAAAGACAAGAGTTAATGCTGAGTACTTCATGATCCACTTTTAATAATAGCTAGGTTTATTTGGATATAATATAACATACTAAAAAATAGTGATACATTATAACGTTTAGTTTAATAAAAAATAAATAAACCTGTCTAGAAATCAAGCTATTAATTATAAGCAAATTACGTTAAGGTTTAGCTCTGAGCAATATTTAAGGATGATTATGAAAGCCCTCGTTTACATAGCCTGCTTAATTTTTTCGTTTAATACTTTATCGCAAAGTAATGATATTTCAGATAAAAGGCCCATAGCAGACATTCAAGCTCAATACTTAGATCTACAAGGTGTTTGGCACCGACTACAAAAAATACCTAATCATGAATACCCGCTAGAATTATTGAATATTCAGGGTAAAGGCTGTGCAGAAACCAGCTTTGTCATTTCAAAAAGCGGCACAGTGAAGAATATAATAATAAATAATACCGATCCAAAACGCTATGGCCGCCAGCTACAAACGGCTACCCGACAACTTGTTCGTAAATGGCATTGGCCTGAGCAAGAGCAAGCGACTAACCTCACTATGCGCTTTGATTATTGCTTTGACAAAGATGTCACTCGTGACGAAATAATTAGCCACTGTATTAAGCAATCAAAGCAACTGTGCAGTTAATTTATTTTGATCAGTATATTGAGCCTAAGGCCTGTATTGCCTACAATGGCACACAATATATTCAATGCAGATCACAATTATGACTGATACAAATAAACCAGAATTACCAGATCAACTTTCGATCAACCCACGTAGCAAATTTTATGTAGAAGAAGTATTCGAGCATGAAATCGGCATTACACTTAACGGCAAAGAGCGTTTTGACGTTGAAGAGTACTGCATCAGTGAAGGTTGGATCAAAGTAGCCGCACCTAAAGCACTAGACCGCCGCGGCCAGCCATTACTTATGAAAGTAAAAGGCACAGTAGAAGCGTTTTATAAGTAAACTAACTGTTTACTGTAAATGAAAAAGCCGACTGAAGTCGGCTTTTTTGTGTTTGTTACTTACGACGCCAGCCGCTCCATACATCATCTATATCATCGGCTTTATTTCTGTTCTTTTTCTTACCAGTACCTTCAGGCTTGGCCATTGGCTTGTCGTTTTTAAGCGCAAGTGCTGCATCAAGGTTGGCTTGGTTTACGGCAAAGCCTGTTACTTCTTCACGCTCTAGGCGTAGTTTGTTTTTCTTTTCGATAATTTTAAAGTGATGAAAGTCTTCATAATCAATCAGTGATAACGCTAAGCCTACTTCACCAGCACGGCCACTTCGGCCAATACGGTGCATGTAATCAGCAGGGCTGCGTGGTAAGTTAAAGTTAATAACGACAGGCAGTTTGGCAATGTCTAAACCACGGGCGGCAATATCGGTGGCAATCAGCACTTCAATTTCACCTGCTTTAAATTTTTCGATTACCCGAGTACGTTCACTTTGGCCTTTATCGCCATGGAATACTTGCGCGTTAACGCCTCGTTTTTCGAGCTTACTGGCTAAGTGCTCACAATCTTTTTTAGCGTTGACAAAAATCAGTGCTTGGCGCCATTGCTGCTGTTTAATTAAATGCGCTAAAACCGTGGTTTTTTCGCCTTTATTAACCGTAAATACACGCTGTACTAAGGTGCTTTCATCTTTGCTTTGTACTTGTATTTCTATCGGGTCGTTTAACAACTCTTGGGTTAATAGCTTAACTTGCTCAGGGAAAGTCGCTGAAAACAACATGGTTTGTTTTTTAGCGGGCATAAGCGCTAATAAGTTAGCCAGTTCTTCGGTAAAACCAAGGCTCAACATGCGATCAGCTTCATCAAGCACTAAAGTTTTGACTCTATCGAGCTTAATCGCATTACTTGAGATTAAATCAAGCAAACGCCCAGGGGTTGCCACGATGATATCGGCACCGCCACGTAATGCCTGCATTTGGGTATTAACCGATACACCACCAAACACGGCAACTGTTTTAATCGCGCCGTTAAAATGCGCCGAATACGACTTAACATTATCAGCTACTTGCGTTGCAAGCTCACGGGTAGGTACCAAAATAAGCGCCGAGACATAGTTCCCTTTGGTATCTCGCTTGAGTGCACCTTGTGATATTTTTTGCAATATCGGTAATGCAAAGGTCGCTGTTTTACCAGAGCCGGTATTTGCACCAGCAATAAGGTCACTGCCCGCTAATATACTTGGTATTGCCTTAGCTTGAATTGGCGTAGGCTGGGTATATTCCAGCTCGGTTAAACGAGCTAGTAGCTCTGGGATAAGGCCAAGTTCGGTAAACGTGCTAGGGCTTGCGGCTGAGGTCATATTTATTACGGGCTTATTGCTAAAAAAGTAGCCTGTAATTTTAGCGTATTTAGCACGTATTAAGTAGGGGTTAGTGGTTTAAATAGTATTTAGTTGCCGCCAATAAAAAAGACGCTTTAGCGCCTTTTTTATTTAAAACTTCTAACTTATTGTTATTTCACAGTAACTAAAAAGCTAATTACGCTCATCAAACTCTGCTTGTAACCTTGTATTTGCATTTTTTAACGCATCAAAATAAGGGTAAGTAGTGTCTGCAAGCTCTAATGCTGCTTTTAAATACTCTAGCGCTTTTTTAAGATTGCCCTGCATTTCATAGCCATAACTTAGCCCCCATAATGCATCCACAGATTTGAGGTGATGTTTAATATTATGCTTGAATACTGCAATTGCTTGCTCAAACTGCTTTGTATTTACAAGATTGTAGCCAAGTTGCCTAACCGCTGCCTCTGGTGGCGCTATCTGCTCGCCCCATTGTTGAGATAAGCTTTGATAATAAGCATCAATAGAGGCTACATCGTCAGTTAAAGCACTTATGGGCATTTGCTTAGGTAAAAATAGGTGGTGATAGGCATTAAATGCCCCAGCAACGGAAGTCAGGTTATGCGACACACCATCAAACGCATCACTAAAGAAACGCAAATTTGCTAACTTATTCGATTGCAATGATTGTTGTAAGTCATCGTACCTTTCACGCATGATGCCGGCTTCTTCGCCGATATTGATATAAACGTAACTATTAAGGTCTTTGCTTTTAGCTATAAACGACTTTGTACTTTTTACTGAAGCACCATAGTTCCACCAAACCGCAGGGCTATAAGCAATGTGTGCTTGAAATAATTCAGGTTTGGCCTGCAAGGCATATAACGCAAATACACCACCAGCGGAGGCTCCAGAAATCACTTTATAATCATGCGTACGATAGTTTTTATCAACTAAAGGAATGAGCTCTTGTTCAAAGAACGCTAAAAACTTATCAGCCCCACCCCCTTCACCGACAGGGCCTTGGGGTTCTTTATTCACCGTCGGATAGAAATCTCTTAATCGATTGGTGTTTTCAATAGCGACAATAATAACCTCAGGCGCACGATTATCATTTTGTAAACGCTCAATAACAGCACTGGCAAGCGGTATATTACCTGCTCCATCTAGGCGATATATAACAGGGTATACCTTATTTGGCTCAGCTTGATAGCTTTTAGGCAACTGCACTGTAACTGTGCGTTCTTCGTTTAAAACAGCCGATTTAATAGTGTGCGTGTGCACAGAGTAATCTGTACTTTGTTGTTTAGTGTTAGATTGTGCAAAGGTATTTTGTGAACTAAAAACAAAAAAGCTAACAAAACACAGAGTGGTGAGTAAACGCATAACTAATCCCTTAGAGAATAATGAGTTACTTAAGCTAACAGAGTTTCAGGCACAAAAAAAGCGCATTAAGCGCTTTTTTGATATGAAAAAAACATTATAACCTTTTGATTTTATTCAACAGTAACCGATTTAGCTAGGTTACGTGGTTGGTCAACGTCAGTGCCTTTAATTACCGCTACGTAGTACGAAAGTAACTGTAGTGGGATTGTATATACAACTGGAGCAATTACGTCATCTACGTGGTTTACGTTGATCACACGCATGGTTTCGTCTGACTCAAAGTGTGAGTCTTTATCAGCGAATACATAGATGATGCCGCCGCGAGCACGGACTTCTTCTACGTTTGATTTAAGCTTTTCAAGCAATTCGTTGTTTGGTGCTACAACAATAATTGGCATGTCTGCGTCAATCAATGCTAATGGACCATGTTTAAGCTCACCTGCTGCATAGGCTTCTGCGTGAATGTATGAAATCTCTTTAAGCTTAAGTGCGCCTTCCATTGCGATTGGGTATTGCGACCCGCGACCTAAAAACAGTGAGTGGTGTTTATCAGCAAACTCTTCTGCAAGGTCTGCAATGCCATCAGCCAATAGTAGCGTTTCTTCTAATTTAGCTGGAAGCAATTTAATAGCGTTAACAATCGTACTTTGATCTAAGCCTTTCTCTTGCGCAATAGACGCAGTAAGCATTAACAAACCAACAAGCTGTGTAGTAAATGCTTTAGTAGAGGCTACACCAATTTCAGCACCGGCTTTGGTCATAAAGGCAAGGTCTGATTCGCGTACAAGCGATGAGCCTGGTACGTTACAAATAGTCATTGACCCCATATAGCCTTGCTCTTTAGCTAAACGAAGCGCAGCTAAAGTATCAGCCGTTTCACCCGATTGAGAAATAGTTACTAGCAGGCTATTTTCGTGTACAAACGACTGACGGTAACGGAACTCAGAGGCAATTTCTACGTTACAGCTAACACCTGCAAATTGCTCAAGCCAGTAGCGGGCAACCATACCTGAGTGGTAAGACGTACCACAGGCAATAATTTGTACGTGTTTTACGTCTTTAAATATTTGCTGAGCGCTTTCACCAAAGGCATCAATCGCTACGCGGTCGTCGTTTAAACGTCCTTCAAGGGTGTTACGTACAGCAAGCGGCTGCTCGTAAATCTCTTTAAGCATGTAGTGACGGTATTCACCTTTACCTGATGCATCTTGTGTGATGTTTGATTCAATGACTTCACGTTCAACGGCATTGCCGTCTACATCAAAAATTTCCACACTGTTACGGGTGATACGCGCTACATCACCTTCTTCAAGGTAGATAAAGGTACGAGTTACTGGTAATAATGCAAGTTGATCAGAAGCAATAAAGTTTTCACCAAGGCCTAAACCAATAACTAACGGGCTGCCTGAGCGCGCTACAATAATTTCGTTATCATTCGCTTTATCAAATACAACTGTACCAAATGCACCTTCAAACTGTTTAACAGCTGCTTGAACTGAGGCTAATAAAGTGGTGTGCTGCTGGCGAAGTTGATGAATTAAATGCACCATTACTTCGGTATCTGTGTCTGATAAAAACTCGTAACCATCGCCTTTCAGCGCTTCACGTAAGCTGGCGTGGTTTTCAATAATACCATTGTGCACTAAGGCAATTTCGCTGTTTGAAATATGCGGGTGCGCGTTTGCTTTCGTCACGCCGCCGTGAGTTGCCCAGCGAGTGTGTGCAATACCGGTAGTACCTTTTACGCCAGCTTCATCAAGCGCGTTTTCAAGGTTTACTACTTTACCCACTGCTTTTACAGTATTAAGTGTATTACCATCTAAAAGTGCCACACCAGCTGAGTCGTAACCACGGTATTCAAGACGCTTAAGGCCTTCAACTAAAATTTTATTTACTGGGCGTTCTGCAACGGCCCCAACTATTCCACACATAATTTCTCCTTTTGCACATGCCAAAGCGTCAACTTTGGGTTTGTATGTGTTGTTTAATATTTAAATGAACATCACAGGTGTTGTCGGCCTGTAATAAACACGAATTTGTAAATTTATAGCTCAGCGCAGATCAACTGCACACCACACGCTTGTATTGCTTGGCGAGTATCGAGTGCTAAGTTGCTGTCGGTGATAAGCGTAGTCACTTGCTGCCAAGGTAATTCTAAATTAGGGATTTTTCGGCCGATTTTTTCTGACTCCACCAGCACTATAACTTCACGAGCAGCGCCCGCCATAACTTGGCTTAGGCCTACAAGTTCATTAAAGGTAGTGGTACCGCGCTCAACATCAATGCCATCAGCACCAATAAATAGCTGATCAAAATCATAAGAACGTAAAACCCCCTCAGCAACTTGCCCCTGAAACGACTCAGAATGCGGGTCCCACGTACCACCGGTCATTAAAAGTGTTGGCTCGTTTTCCAGCGCTAATAAGCGATTAGCCACTTTAATTGCATTAGTCATCACCACTAAACCGCGCTTATTACCCAGTTCAGGGATCATTGCTGCTGTAGTACGACCACTGTCGATAATAATGCGGTTATGATCTTTGATTAGTGCTGCTGCGGCTTTGGCAATCGCCACTTTACGTTTTGAATCAATATCATCGCTTACAATTTCTTGCGGCAATGCAATCGCGCCACCATAGCGGCGCAGTAATAGTCCGCTTTTTTCAAGCGCTGTTAAGTCTTTACGAATGGTTACTTCAGAGGTTTGAAACTGCTCAGCTAAAATATCTACGGCTACTTCACCTAACTCATTAACTTGAGTAAGAATAAGGTGACGACGTTGCTGGGTGTTTCGTTTAGTCATTAAGCAAACCATTTAAGTTTCGTTTCGAAAGTTACGAGATTTTAAACGAAACTATGAAAATGGCAAGTGAATGTATAAAAATACCTCTAAATTCATAACAATATAATAAACCCTTCCAAGCGTTGATCTTATTAGCAATCAAGTTAAGCTAAGTGAAATTATAAATAATGGCATTAATTCATGAATAAATTCAACAGCCTTGATAAGTCATACTTAGAGCAACGTAAAATCACCCATGAAATCTGCCGCTTGTTTGCTAAAAGCCCCAGCAAAGGCAATTTAAAACGCATTAAGGGGCTTTTTGCGCAGTGTGGCGATGGAGTGGTTATTGAGGCAGGCTTTCACTTTGACTATGGCTCGCAAGTTCAAATTGGTGATCGTACTTTTATAAACATTAACTGCACTATGTTAGATGCGCCAATTAATGAAGGAGCCATAAGCATTGGCGACGATTGTTTAATCGGCCCGAACGTTCAGCTTTTGACAGTCTCTCATGCAGTTAATCCCATAGAGCGGCTCAATAAAGAAAACTTTGCAGCACCTATAACCATTGGCAATAACGTATGGATAGGCGCAGGCGTTATTGTACTTGCAGGTGTTAGCATTGGCGATAATGCTGTAGTAGGCGCAGGGTCTGTCGTCACCAAAGATATTGCAGCAAATACTGTTGTTGCAAGTAATCCCGCAGTGAAAATTAAAGATATTTAAACAGCACGACTCAAGTTTGCGAGCATATAAAAACTCGGCTTAAGCTCCTGTCGCGGGATAAACCCGCTACTGCCTCCCCCCTCAAATTGTTGGTCGTCATTTATGACGACAAGAATATACAAAAGGCCTATCGATGTTCTGATAGGCCTTAAGTAGGGTTCTGTGCTAGTTATCATTCATACCTTAATGTTAACGAAGGTCTTGTACTGGCGGCTTTAAAGGCAAGGCTGGCAACCGTGAGCCAAGTGATCGCAGCAACACTAAGAGCTGCTATTAAGTAAACCCACATAGCTTGATCAACACGCTCATTAAAATTAGCCAACCAATCTCCTACCAGCCAATAAGTAAGCGGATATGCTATGGCCACACTAACCACGACTAAAATCAAAAACTCTTTCGCCAGTAGATTCATAATACTGATGCGTGATGCGCCAAGTACTTTACGCACCGCGACTTCTTTTTGGCGGCGTAATACCGAGAATGACGCTAAACCAAAGGTCCCCACACACGCTAAGAAGACAGCTAAGCCAGAGAATAAAGTGACAAACTCAGTGGCACGTTCATCATTACGATAAAGCGCACGATAATTGTCAGCCATCATTTCTATTTTTGGGTCATAAATATCAAGTGTTTCGGCCAAGATGCTAGCAAGCTGTGACTTTATATGCGGGAGCTGTGTTAAATCCAGATTAACGATAATTCTACCAACCCAACTGCTGGTGTAACCGCAAATGAAGATGGTTGAGGGCTGCGTATCTTTAACGCTGCCTACTTTTATATCTTTAACGACGCCAACAATCGTTATGGTAAGTTCTTGGCCGTAACCTGTGTCTGTGCGCCAAATGCTACCAATTGCATCTTCTGCAGTTACATAGCCCGCTTGTTTAGCTAAAGATTCGGTCAATATTGCTGACGCGGTAGCTTGAGTATCACTGACTTTATTAAACCAATCAGCCCCCATTTTTGCACTAAAGTCACGCCCAGCTACCAGTGATAAATCCAAAGCACTCACAGCATCATTACCCACACCAATAAAGGGTAAAGTTTGTTTAGTAAACTGACCGTTATCAGCCGTAAATGTACGAGACGAGTTATAAGCACCGGTTAGTGAAATATCTATTACGCTGGCTTGTTTCACACCATTAATAGCGTTAATGCGATCTAACAGCACATTGTTTTGGTTATAGAATATATCTCCTGCGTCAATATCACTGATCATCAGCTTGCCTTCTTTTGCGTAACCAACAGGGAGTGACTGCAAATGTGCCAGCTGCTGTTGTAACAATAAGGCGGCAATGATCAGTGCGACCGACAACGCAGACTGTAAAACTAATAAACTTTTTCTAACGGCAATGGCTGTGCGGCCGCGTTGCATGTCACCACTAAGTACACGCTTAGCACTAAACGCCGACATAAACATCGCAGGATAAATCCCTGCAAGCAAACCAACCAATAAGGTAACAACGGCAATTGCTGCACCTAAGGCTGAGCTGTAATTAAGCGCTAGCTGACGATCAACTAATTGGTTAAAAGCTGGTGTTAATAATTCAACCAACATGCATGCTATCAGTGCTGCAATAACGGTTATAAGTAATGACTCAACTAAAAACTGGCAAACAATTTGTGTCTTACTCGCACCAAGAGCCTTACGAACACCGACTTCTTTTGCGCGCTTTGCAGATTGCGCAATACTCATATTGATAAAGTTAAAAGCCGCTAGCAGTACTAATAAAATACTCAAACCAATACAAATACGCAGCGTTGAAAGCGAGCCATTCATTTTCATTTCAAAATTAGAGCTTGCGGTTAAATGCAAAGCAGTTAAGGGGTGTAATGTAAGCTGGGCTGAATCATACTCAGAATCTTTATAAACAACTTCTCTATAGCGATGCTCAATAGCTTTAGCAAGCTTGCCAACATCAGCGTCAGGAGTAACCCGGATATATGTATAGCCATTGTTATTTTGAAAGTTATTATTTGCAGGTGGCTCTTTAATTAATGCTTGAAAAAAGAAGTGCGTATTATCAGGTAAATCAGAAAACACAGCACCGACTTGCCAACGTTTATTTCCCTGTATTAAAGTTTCACCAATAATAGCTGTGCTACCAAAAATCCGTATTGCATACTGCTCGCTGAGTGCAATCATATTTGGCGTTGCAAGTACTTTTGCCAGATCCCCAGCTGCAATATCGATATTGATAAAATCAGTCACGTTACTACGCGCCGCAAGCACATTTTCTAATTTGTAACCAACGCCATCACGAACAAACTCAGAGCCTGGCGGAACCAAATCAAGTGAGAGTATGTCTTCAATTTCAGCCATGTCTTTAAAAGACGCGATCACATCTTTATTGACAACTGGTGCTCCCATTCCAAGTGATGGGAAATATTGATATACACGATACACGCGATCAGCATTAGGTTGCTGTTCATCATAAGAAGCTTCATTAAAGGCAAACATGGCCACTAAAATAGCCGCAGCTAAACCAACACTTAAGCCAATGATGTTAAGTAAAAAATGTTGTTTTTGCTGTTTAAATGCCCGTAGGGCTGTCACTAAATAATTAATAAACATGTTAAGCAACCTCAGCAGCGCTTTGCTGCACAACATTCGCTTTGTCAAGCATCACTTGGCCGTCGAGTAAGCGTACTAAACGGTCAGCATATGCACCTTCTTTCTCTGAGTGGGTCACCATAATTACTGTGGTGCCTTCGCGGTTTAGCTCGCGCAACATAGCCATGACTTCATCACCATTTTTAGAATCGAGGTTACCGGTTGGCTCATCGGCTAAAATTAGTTTAGGATTAATCACTAATGCACGCGCCACGGCTACCCGTTGCTGCTGACCACCCGAAAGCTGCTGTGGTAAATGCTCGCCTCGGTGATCAATGCCTACGCGCTTTAAAATGGCTTCAACGCGTTGTTTGCGCTCACTTTTTGATATTTTTTGATACTGTAATGGTAGCTCTACGTTCTCAAATACAGTTAGCTCGTCAATTAAGTTAAAGCTCTGAAATACAAAACCGATTGATGCTTTACGTAGCTCCGACAATTG
This sequence comes from Pseudoalteromonas sp. SR41-8, assembly GCF_014163915.1. Lineage (NCBI taxonomy): Bacteria > Pseudomonadati > Pseudomonadota > Gammaproteobacteria > Alteromonadales > Pseudoalteromonadaceae > Pseudoalteromonas > Pseudoalteromonas sp. SR41-8. The sequence continues at coordinate 11,027 of NZ_JACJEE010000007.1, read as the reverse complement.
CTTTTCGCTGTACCCTGCGATGTCTGTTCCAGCAAAATCAAAGCTACCTGCACTTGGTGAATCCAACATACCTAAAATAGACAGCAAAGTTGATTTACCACAGCCAGATGGCCCCATAATCGCTAAAAAGTCACCTTCGTTTACGGTTAAGTTAATGTTACTTAGCGCTGTTGTTTCAACATCTTGAGTACGAAATACGCGGCTTAAATTAGTTAGTTTGATCATTGTTATTTTCCTTAAAATTGTAGTTGCTGTGCTTTATCAAAGTTACTGTAGCTAGAGGTAATCACTTGCTCCCCAGCATTGAGCCCTTCAAGCACTTCAAAATAGTTTTGATTCTTTTTGCCTAAGCGAATATCACGACGCACTGCTTTATCGCCACCTTGCTCAATAACATAAACCCAGTTACCGCCCGAGTTGGTAAAAAAGGCGCCACGTTTAAGCAGTAGAGCATTGTTTTTGTCCCCCCCCAGCATTAACTCAATATCAATGCTTTGCCCGCGCTTAATGCTTTTGGTATTACTTGGTAAATCCACTTCAATTTGAAATTGCGACTGCTGTACGCGGCTATCAATTTTGCTCACCTTGGCGTTCACTGTGCCGCTTTCAAGTTCAATCATCACGGTCATGTCACGCTGTACTTGGTTTAAATAAAACTCATCAAGGCGTACCACTAATTTATATTCATTTGGAATATCAATTTGGCCTAATCGCGCGCCACTGTTTTTAGATTCACCAATTTCCACATCAAGCTCGCTTAGGTAGCCTGAAACAGGCGCTTTGACTAATAAATTGTCGAGATTTCGACGCGCAAACTGCAGGTTTTTTTCAAGCATTTTAGCGCTGTCTGATAACTGTGCGACTTGCACCTCACGGATTGAGTTTTCTTGCTTTTGGCGCTCAAGCGTGAGCTCTTTACGAGCGTGGTAATAATTTAAATCTTCTTCTAACTCTGCAAGTTGCTCCTGCGCTAATACGCCACTTTTAACCAAAGGTTTAGTTTGCTGTAAACGACGGGTGAGGTGCGTAATTTTTAGCTCTATTTCTAATAAGTCACGGCGTAAATTTAACCGGCTGGTTTCCATAGTCATTTGCGTATTGCGTAAAAAATTTAGCTGCTCAGTTACTTGGGCTTCGCGACTCATTACATCTAGTTGTAAGTTGGTATTGCTCAAACGCACTAGTGGTTGGCCTTTCTCAACATATTCGCCTTGCTCCACTAAACGCTCCTCAACTTGCCCACCGGCGATGGTATCAAGGTAAATACTGGTTTTTGGTACCACTTGACCGCGTAAACTTAAGGCATCTTTAAATGCACCTTGTTTCACCGTGCTAACGGTTAAGCTACTGCGTTCAATATTCTGGCTACGACCTGTATTACCTGTTTGTGTAAACCCATACGCAGCGGCAGCAACACCCAATGCCAATGCTGCAAAGGTGAATTTCTTTAAATACTTTTGGGTAAATGAGCGTTCTATTTTCTTATCCATGTTGGCCACCTTGATACAGGTTTAATAAACTAATTACCGATAGTTATTACAAACGCTGTGCCAACTTTATTTAACATTAAAATTCAATACCTTATAATTAAATGAAATTATTATTATGTTTGTAGTGTCCGTTAATAGAACACTTTTTTATTTTATAAACGTCCATTTATGGACACTGTTCCTTTTTTGTTTTAGGCTAAATAAAACTCTATAAAAATAAAAATCATGAAACACACAGGCTCGCTTTTAATCGTTGATGACAACCCCGATATTCTAATCGCCGCACGGTTATTGCTAAAGCAGCATTATCAAAGCGTTAAAACCACTGACAACCCATTTGAAATTGCAGGCATCATTAACGAGCAACACAAAGCTGATCAGCCAATTGATGTGATCTTACTCGACATGAACTTTACCCAAGACTCCATCAGCGGCAAAGAAGGTTTTTATTGGTTAAAAAAAATCATCGAGCAAGACGCTAATATCGTTGTTTTGTTAATGACCGCCTACGGCGACATTCAACTCGCGGTGGATGCTATTAAAGCAGGCGCATCTGATTTTATTGCTAAACCTTGGCAAAACGAGCAACTACTTGGCGCTGTGGCGGCGGCTTTTTCACATGCCAAAGACAAACAGCAAGTGGGTAAGCTTACCCGTCAAAAGGACGGCCTTAATCAAGTACTCAATAATCAGCCATTTGAGTTTTTAGGTCAAAGCGCCGCTATGCAGCAGGTATTCACCACCATTGAAAAAGCCGCACAAACTGATGCCAATATACTGATCACCGGCGAAAGCGGCACAGGTAAAGAACTCACCGCGCATGCCATTCACCAAGCAAGTATGCGCCATAATCAAACCTTTATGAGTTTAGACATGGGTGCTGTGGCACAGAACCTATTTGAAAGTGAGCTATTCGGCCATAAAAAAGGCGCATTTACCGATGCCAAAAGCGATCGAATTGGTAAATTTGAGCTCGCCCAAGGCGGAAGTTTATTTTTAGATGAGCTGGGTAATTTACCCCTAGAGCATCAAGCTAAACTGCTTGCCGCATTACAAAACCGCAAAATTACACCTGTTGGCGGCAGTAAAGCAGTTGATATTGATATCCGCCTAATTTGTGCCACTAACGACAATCTTGATCAAGCTGTCGCCGAGGGGCGTTTTCGCCAAGATTTGTTATACCGAATAAACACCGTTGAAATTCGCTTACCGGCTTTACGTGAACGCAGTGATGACATCCCAATGCTAGCAGATTATTACCTCAATCATTTCGCACAAAAGTACAAGCGCAACTTAACCATAAAAACACATGATATGAGCTTACTTTGTCAATATGCATGGCCAGGTAATGTCCGCGAGCTTGCTCATGCTATTGAGCGGGCTGTTATTTTAAGTGATGGCGATAATCTTGATGTTAGCTCAGTGATTGGTAGTGCTGGTACTACTAATCATACAACCACCAATGACAACGAGGCATACGACACCTTTGATCTTGAGATGCTCGAGCAGCGCACTGTGCGTGCAGCGCTAACACATTACCAAGGTAATGTTAGCCATGCGGCCAAAGCCTTAGGTTTAACGCGTGGTGCTATGTATCGCCGTCTTGAAAAGTATGGGCTATAACAATGCGCCCTCATTTATTATTAACTATTAATATTGTGGCACTTATTAGCGCCAGCGCACTCGTTAGTTATCTATTACAAAATAATGGGCTTTCAGCAACTTCGCTGTTAACTATATTAGTCACTGCGGCCTTGATAACGCATATTTTTACGCTCTTTAAGCGCCAACAAAAACAAGCAGAAATGGTGATCCGCGCCTTAGCCAATGGCGACAGCACCTTAGGTCTTGGCCAACAACATCCAATGCGCCAACAATTTGAGCAAGTAAAAACGCAAATGCAAACAGCACGCTTTAATGCCGAACAACAAGCGCAGTTTTTGCAAGCACTGCTTATTCATGTTGATTTAGCGGTTATGGTATGTGACGACAACGGCAAAGTGATTGAATCAAACCCAGCAGTCAGCAAACTACTGGGTAAAAACTTCCAAAATTTACATGAGTTAGGCGCTGTTGGAGAGTTAATTTTAAACGCCGAACATAATATCCGCAGCACCACCTATTGGCAAAATGGCGAGCAGCACGACACGCTTTCTATCCAACTCAGTATCGCCGAAATACAAGGCAAAGTGCGTCGCGTAGTAAGCCTACAATCAATTCATGACCAACTACAACTCAAAGAACAACAAGCTTATAAGCGCTTAACTAAAGTACTTACGCACGAAATTGCCAACTCTATTACCCCGCTTTCATCGTTAGCTGATACGTGCAGCAATTTACTGCCACAAGAACTGTGTTTTATTGATATTGAAGATAAACAAGACTTACAGCTTGCACTAAGCACCTTAGCATCAAGAACGGCACATTTAGGCGACTTTATTGCTCGTTTTCGCCAAGTTAGCAGCTTACCTAAACCTAATTTAGCGCCTGAAAATTTAGCCGATATGCTAGCGCGTATTGTCACCTTGCATCAACAACAGTCGCGTGAGCTGCAAATCAATATAGAACTTACAATTAAAAGCCAGCAATTAGTGATGCTAGACAGTAGTCAAATAGAGCAAGTATTAGTAAACCTGATAAAAAATGCACTTGAAGTGTTAAGCAGCAACAAAAAATATAACGCGCAAAGCCCCGCTCAGCCAAACATCAAACTCAGCTTGGCACAAAACGCCAGCCAACAACTCTATGTTGAAGTCAGCGATAATGGCCCAGGCATCAGCGAACATGTGGTGGATATGATCTTCGTACCATTTTTTACCACTAAACAACAAGGTTCAGGTATTGGCTTGAGCCTATCAAGGCAAATTATGCTCAACCACGGCGGTGATTTAATTTATGTACCAAAACCACAAGGCGCATGCTTTAGATGTGTGTTTGGTTGAGTGTAGAACACCATTTAAGATGACTACTTATTAGAATTGGCATTTTCGCGCTAAAGCACGACCTACATAATTTCACAGCATATATCGTAGGTCGTCGTTTACGACGATAAAAAGCTTGTATTGAGCTAGTCTGTAATCCCTAATTCAACCCTTAATTGCTCAATATTTTTATGTTGCTCAAAAAAGCTCACAACGGCCTGAATTTGTTGCTGCTTTTCACCTTCAAAATTATCGGTTAGGTAATATTTAATCTCACTAAATCCCCACGTTAATTCCATCTCCTTCGGAATTGCAGTTAAGGCAGTAAACACCTCTTCAATCGTTTTATCGTCAAGCAAAAAGCGAATAAACTGCATTACGGCTAAGTTCTCAGGGTTATCTGAGTATTTTTCTGACTCAGCAACACGTGTAAGAACTTGTTCTGGCGTTTCATAAAGTAAAGCAAGCTCGGCCATATTTGCTCTTGGGTTAGCTATAGTTTTTTGAATTTCTTCATTCGAAGAGTCTTTGAACTGCTCAATCAAGGTTGTGAAGCTATTGAGTGCATCCTCAAGTTTGCCTTGCTGACCATAAGCGAAACCTTGGTTAACCATCGCTTTAGCCACCCCAATTTTAATCTCTTCATTCGACGAGTCTTTGTATTGCTCAATCAAGGTTGCGTAGCTGCTGAGCTCGTCATCAGGCTTGCCTTGCTGACCATAAGTAATGCCTTGGTTACCCATCGCTTTAGCCACTTGAATTTGAATCGCTTCATTCGGAGAGTCTTTGAACTGCTCAATCAAAGCCGCATAAGTGTTGAGCTCGCCATCAGGCTTGCCTTGCTGACCATAAGTAATGCCTTGATTAAACATTGCGTTAGCCACTTTAATTTGAATCGCTTCATTCGGAGAGTCTTTGAACTGCTCAATCAAAGCCGCATAGCTGTTGAGCTCGTCATCAGGTTTGCCTTGCTGACCATAAGTAATGCCTTGGTATAACATCGCTTTAGCCACTTGAATTTGAATCGCTTCATTTGGAGAGTTTTTGAACTGCTCAATCAAAGCCGCATAGCTGTTGAGCTCGTCATCAGGCTTGCCTTGCTGACCATAAGCAATACCTTGGTTATACATCGCGTTAGCCACTTGAATTTGAATCGCTTCATTCGGAGAGTCTTTGAACTGCTCAATCAAAGCCGCATAGCTGTTGAGTGCGTCATCAGGCTTGCCTTGCTGACCATAAGCAATACCTTGGTTAACCATCGCTTTAGCCACCCGAATTTGAATCTCTTCATTCGACGAGTCTTTGAACTGCTCAATCAAGGTTGCGTAGCTGTTGAGCTCGTCATCAGGTTTGCCTTGCTGACCATAAGTAATGCCTTGGTTAGCCATCGCTTTAGCCACCTCAATTTGAAGCTCTTCATTCGATGAGCCTTTGAACTGCTCAATCAAGGTTGCGTAACTGTTTAGCTCGTCATCAGGTTTGCCTTGCTTAGCATAAACGACACCTTGGTTTAACATCGCTCTTGCAACAAAACCCCAACTCTCTTCATTATGTATACTTTTAAAGTTTTGTATTAACTCATCATAAGATTTAAGTTCAGCATTTACATTTTGCAACATAGAATGGGCAATAGCTGTATTCCATAACAGCTGTGCATGAAATCGAGTTTGTTTTTCACTATCTTTCAAAGTTTTAATAGCTAAATTTAGATATTTTAGAGTCTCTTTATAGTTCTTTTTCCCATAACCAACACTTGCTAGGTTTGAGTATTCACGCGCAGTTGTATGCCCTTTACTTATTTTATTAGTGCTATTTTCTAATATTCTTAATGACTCAGGGTTTGGCTCTTGTTTCTCTGCAATAGACCTTTGCACATCATCAGCCGCTGCTTCAACTTCTTTTCTCTTCTCTTCGATAATCTGATGGGCTTCATCGATATATTTCTTTAAGTATTCAACCGATGCATTAGCCTCGCCCAATTGTTCTTGCAAAGAAGTCTGCGCACCTTCTAAAATTTGATTTGAATTTTCCATAATAAATTTTTTCATCTGCACGTTAGCTACATCTTCAGCTTCTTTTTTACTCTGTCTGTAGACTATGTAACCACCTCCAGCTAAAAGAACTGTCAATGTGAAAAACCACCAATTGAATGAGTCTTTCATATCTGCTGCTCGTTCATTAAAAAGGTTTGTCCGATCCGAATGTAACTTGTCCTGCACATCTAATTTAGTCTGGAGACTGGCTAGCTGTACTTTTAACTCTTGCTGCGCCGCTTCTAGGGCTTTAAAATCATTACCGAGTGATTTTTGTTGCTGTAGCTTTTCATCTAGTCGAACAAGCTGGCTTTGCATACTAAACAGTTGCTGATACATAAAATCTTGGCTATTTTGCGTATTAGCTATAATCGGAGCTGAATTTACAGGCGTTGAATTAGGTGCTGTTGTAGCAAAAGCTGCGCTAGGCAAGCCCCATAAAAAAACAAGTAGTAATAAAAAACGCATCAATCATCCCTAAAATAAATTTGCTTTGCCAAGGTTGCAGTCAAAACCACATATTAGTCTTTTAATCTAACCGAGTTTTGTAGCACATACCACCTAAAACCAACCATTTATAAAATATTCTAAATTATATTTTTGATGCTAAATCAACCTAAATATCAGCGGGCTTACCAATATAAGCCCGCAACCAAAGCCTGCTTTAACTTGCCATGCTTTATATTTGCCTGTGACTTTAATCCCTAAAAATGGGCTTAATAGATCGACACGGCGAACAGCAATAAATACCAGCCAACAAATAATGAAAGTGAGGCTGAGTATAAATAATGGCTCCACCAAACCACCTAATTGCAGTTCAGACAAATAAAAGGCTAAGCCAATAATCACACTTTGATGTAATAAATAAAAAGGGAATACTGCACAGTTTAGTAAAGCCAGTTTAGGGTGATCGTGATTCAAAAAGCGTTTTGCTAATGCCAGCATTAACATCACACCCACTAATCGTTGCGCGGTATACAGCATTTCCATGCTGGTAATTTGCCATTGGCTCGTAGCTGGGTTTTGCCAAATCATGTGATAACCCAGCACGACAACTAAATAACCTAAAATGAATACCACTAATAACGCCTGCCAGTGACGTAGCAGTTGGCTGTAAAATGCAGGCTGCCAAGCAAGCAAGTAACCGTAAAGTAAAAACAACGCGCCCATGGGGTATCGGAATGTATCACTCGGCCAGCTCAGTTTTAAAATACACAGCGGCAATAGCAATACAATAAAAACAATAACTAACGATCGCTCACATAAACGCGTCATTATTGCTTGCACAGTAGCGAGATGAAGCAGCGGTATCATTAACACCAGCAATAAAGTAAATTGCCATAACGAACGTAAGTACCAAAGATGGTTTACATCAACATGTGGCCAAATACCTGCTTGGTAGTGATTAAATAAAGGGTTAGTTAAATCAAAGAACTGCTGGTAGAACTGCCAAAAGCTCATAGCTAAACCAACCTCTTGGCTCATTTGCGCATAAAGCTGAATCGGCACTATAAACCAAATGCCAAACAATAAAGGCAGTAATATTTTTACACTGCGCGTAACTAAAAACATATCTAAACTAAAGCGCGCAATAATAAAGCGCAGCGCTACTCCTGAAATAAACCAGATTAGTCCCATTCGCCACGGTGACAGTAACAACATGACATTTTCAACACTGCTAGACAAATACTGGCTTTTAAAATGAAATCCCCAGTTTTGGCTGTATAACATGCCGGTGTGATAAAAAATTAATAAACCAAACGCAATCACCCGTAGCCAATCAAGATCATAACGGCGCTTTGGCAGTTCATCATGCTGATTAAATACATTTAGCCATGGCTGTAATAGCGTACGTGTTGTGTTTTTAATTACTATTTTAAGTTTCATGGTAGATTTAGCTTACGACTAATTAATAACAAATATGAACAACAATCTGCGTTAAGCAATCAGAAAAGGCTGATAAAACAGTCAGTAGGGATAAACGGTGGATATCAGGGATGATAAGTTTGGTGATCTATCACTATCTTGCTAGTCTAATTATGGTCTTTTAAAGAGTAACAATAATAATGATCTCCTTAACGCATTTTCAGCGCTACCAGAGATGGTATGCGGCATTATTTTTATCTAGTTATATTTTTATCAACAATACTATAAATGCCAGCTCAAACATTATGGAAGCCCAGCGAGATGGCGAACTCCCATTTATGATCTGGGAGCCGTTTGTATGGGAATATTCCAGCGCTATTGGCACCTTGTTGTTGTTTCCCGCTTTAGTTAGGCTATTAAAAACCCAGCCTTTTAATTGGCAAAAAATCCCCCGCTCATTACTGCTATATCTGCTGGCAAGCATTGCTTTTTCGTTATTGCATATTGGCATTATGGTCACCATTCGCAAGCTCATTTACACCGTACAAGGCAAGTATTATGACTTTGGTTTGGTCTGGTTTGAATTACTTTATGAATACCGCAAAGACTTGTGGGGGTTCTTATTTTTAATTGCTGTTATTAAAACCTATCAATATGTAGTGAGCCAATTAAGTGGTGAAGCAGCACCGATCAGACAAGGCGAAGATACGCCTGAAAATTTAAATTTCGATAGACTACTGGTAAAAAAACTGGGAAAAGAATTTATTGTCCGCGTAGCACAAATAGACTGGCTTGAATCTAGCGGTAATTATGTAAATCTACATATTGATGCAAGAATTTATCCGTTACGTGCAACTATGAGCCAACTTATAACTCAGTTAGAACCGCAAGGGTTTTGCCGTATTCATCGCTCCCATGGCGTTCGGTTAGATGCGATTGAATCAATCACGCCACTACCGAGCGGAGACAGTGAAGTAAAACTTACAACCGGCAAAGTACTTAACTTATCGCGTCGCTATAAAGAGCAATTTAAGGGACAGTTAAATTCAACTACAAGTCATTCTTAACTCACGCTATGTTAAGCTAGCCTGATTTAAGTTAACCGCATTTATATTTTCGGAGTAGTTTAGTACGTGTCTTTAAATCGATTTATCCGAATTCTGCCATTGATTGTTATTTTATCCGGTTGTGAAACCACACCCGAAAAACCATCTTCACAACCTGATATTAAGGCTAACCCAAATATTGTTGTTAAAGAACAAAACGAAAATATTGAGCAAATAGCTCCCTTAAGTCCTCAGGAACTCGATGATGTGTGGCAACGCATCCGAGCGCAGCTTACATTTTCCAATTCTAGCCACCCAGATGTGCAACAACGCATTGCATGGTATTTATCTCACCCAAACTATATGGATGAAATTAGTCGCCGTGCTGAGCCTTACCTTTATTATATTGTCACAGAGGTTGAAAAACGGAACTTACCCATAGAATTAGCGTTAATGCCGCTAATTGAAAGTGACTTTGATGCCAGTGCCTATTCGCACAAGCATGCATCTGGGCTTTGGCAATTAACGCCTGCCATTGCTAAGTACTTTAAGGTAAAAATTAGCCCTTGGTACGATGGCCGCCAAGATGTGATCGACAGTACCCGCGCTGCTCTGGATTTTATGGAGTACTTATACAAACGCTTTGATGGTGATTGGTATCACGCTATAGCAGCCTATAACTTAGGTGAAGGCCGTGTACTTAGAGCGATCAGCAACAATAAAAAGCAAGGTAAACCAACTGACTTTTTCAGTTTAAAACTCCCTCAGCAAACCAGTCAGTATGTACCTAAACTACTTGCTGCGGCACAATTATTAAAAAGCCAAAAAATGGCGTTCCCTGCAATAGCAAATAAAGATGCAATTGCCAAAATAGCCATTTCTGGCTCAGTTATTTTAGATAATAAAGCCCAATGGCAACAGTTAGAGCCCTTAAACTACGGGGTCATTCGCTTTCCGGCGATTATTGATGCACCGCATCTCGTCGTTCCTGCTAGTGAGCAAAAGCAATTTGAGACTATGATTGCTGATCAAGATTCTAACGACTACAGCCAATGGCAACATTATACAGTTAAGCGTGGCGATAGTTTGAGCGTGATCGCTAAGCGCTACAAAGTAACTGTAAGCCAACTAAAAGCATTTAATAATTTGAAAAATAGTACCATACGTATTGGTCAAAAATTAGTGCTACCGCAGTTAGCCGATACGCAAATAGAGCATAAGGTTAAATCTGGCGAAAGCTTGTGGAAAATAGCTAACCATTACAAAGTCAGCATCACTAAGCTAAAACAATGGAACAGCCTTTCAAGCGATCGCTTAAAAATAGGCGATAAGCTAACCGTATTTTTATCAGCAAGTTAATAATATGAACGCTGGATAATAAGCCTATCTTCAGCGGCTATATGCAATGCTAACTGTGTTAGGCCTGAATAATTAAAGGGCTGCAATCATGCAGCCCTTTGCAAACAGTGATTAATCATCAGCTTGTGATTTAGTGTGGTACCAATTTACTGTGCGGGTCAGCATCATAATCAAACTCAGTACCACAAATACCAATCGTGTTAAGTTACTGACCATTTATAGCGACAGATAAATACAGTGATAACAAGGCGTAAATTTTGACATGTAGTTGTTCTACTTGAAAAAATTATAACGCAGTTAGCGCTTTATTTA
>NZ_JACJEE010000079.1:0-1058 GCF_014163915.1 Pseudoalteromonas sp. SR41-8 | reverse complement strand
TTAGACATAGAAAGGCTGCAAATTCGCAGTTTTTGAATTGCTTTAGATGGTTTACTATATCGCTCTATTTTATGCTAATAGCTTTTCACAATTTCTCACATTTGCTCGCCGCTTTCTATTTAAATGTTCACAGTATCCTTCCTGCGATGTTGGCCTCCCGACTGCGCCATGAAACACCCGTGTAAAGTGGCTCGTGAGTTTTAACCAATTATCTGCTGAGATATTTACCCGCTCCAATAACCGTGAATGAGTATTATCTATATAACCGCACTTATCTTCTCGTATACAACGACCCGTTAACTCTACAAGTTCTAAATAAGATTTTAACTCAAATGGTAAGCCCTTTGGCATGTGCTGCCTTGGCATACCTGCAAAGCGTAGTAATTGTATTGGTTGTTTACCGTCGGTTGCACTTTCAATCCGTTTTTGTACGCTCGTGTAATCCGATGTTTCTGGTGTGTGAGCTACCTTCGCTCTGATTGGGTTTAAATCAACATACGCCATACATGCAGCCAATGCGGCTTCATCTAACAGTGCTTGTGATTTGAAACGGCCTTCCCAAAATCGCCCTGTACATCCATCTTCTTTATTCGCCCTGCGAGCTATATCTTCATTTAATAATCGCATAAACCAGCTAATACTTGATAATCGCTCACGGTACTCATCGACGGTCTCATTTAAAAAGAAGCATTCTGCTTTCGTTAGCTTGCCCCCTTGAACATATTTATTTGTCAGCATGGTGCCTTTACATAATTTATGCCAACGGATAATAATGGCTTTATCGTTCAGTCGTTTCGCTTTTTTATCATCAACATACAACACTAAATGCGTATGATTACTCATCACTGCATATGCGCAAACATCAATACAAAACACGTTAGAAAGAGCCAATAGCTTCTCTTCAACCCAACACCTGCGATGCTCATATGATTGGCCAGTAAAACGATCTTCGCCACATAGATAGGCTCGACGTACGCACCTAGAAATACAATGATAGTACTTTGTATCAGCCAAACTTATCTGACGCTTTCTCGCAATAGCCATGTGACAACCTGCTC
>NZ_JACJEE010000078.1:0-1065 GCF_014163915.1 Pseudoalteromonas sp. SR41-8 | reverse complement strand
AAACTCACACAGTATTTGCGCGGCTGGGGACACTACTACCTAATAGCCAACGCTTATCAGCTAACGGTGGATTTAGATCACTGGATCCGCCGTAGGATAAGAATGTGCTACTGGCGGCAATGGCGCTCTTTTAAGGTATAACACGCACTAAAGTACGCAGTTTAATGAAATTGGGTGTTAGCAAACAGTGTGATATCACCAGTACCAAAAGTAGGCGCTTGGAAGCGAAGGCCCTTGTCGAAGCTCAAAAACAAAAGGAATTAACATTGCGCTAGGCAATAACTACTTAGCTTCACAAGGTTTAGTGTCATTGAGAGATATTTGCATCAATATTCATCACGGGAGATGACACACCCATCATGCACTTCCTGTTAATAAAAAGTGCATGATGGGTGGTGTGGGGGCTGGAGGTTAGAGACCTCCGGCTACCCGATTAGGTTTCGTTTACGCTTTTCATTGCTTTAAATAATAACACCGACATCAAAATAGCAAAGAAATTAATCGTGATGGAAGATTCCCCTATTGCCCAAGAGAGATGGAATGTAAAACCCAATAATAAGGAGAATGCCCAACCACCAATATCAAAGCCTACTATTTGTATTACATAGAGCCAAAAAGCCAGTTTAATAAATGACACCTTACCTTGTCGAATTTTGTATGCGACAAACAAGTTTATGAAAATGAGAAGAGGCGTAAGCAACACTAATAATAAAGTAACTCCTTCTGCGTCGGGAAGTAGTGCTAACAAACTTGAGCTAACTAAAACACTCAGTATGCTGGCTACGATCAGTGCATAAAATGCTATTCTGGTATATCCATTTTGAATCAATTTTACCAACCTTGGATTAGAAACCTAACAGCTTATTGAACATCATTTTGGTGGTTTATAACACCCCAAAACGGTATCTATTACATACCTTGATAATTCCACCAATAATTACTTTTGTAAACAAGTAATTAAAATAGTGAAATTCAAAGCTTGTTATTTTGCCCTAAAACGGCAGTTAATAATTGGCTGATGGCTGATGGCTGATGGCTGATGGCTGATGGCTGATGGCTTATCGC
>NZ_JACJEE010000077.1:313-1244 GCF_014163915.1 Pseudoalteromonas sp. SR41-8 | reverse complement strand
AAACCTATTTTACCACCGAGGGCACAAAGGCGCTGCGCGCTACACAGAGAAACCAAAGTAAAAAATCACTTATTTCTTCTCTGTGAACTCTGTGTTCTCGGTGGTGAATTAATCACTGACAGAACTTTAACCTATTGCGCGGGGTAAACCCGCGGCTACGTATTGGTAGCAGCGAGTTTACCTCGCGACTGTTTATACATTTACACCGATAAACCTATTTTACCACCGAGGGCACAAAGGCGCTGCGCGCTACACAGAGAAACCAAAGTAAAAAATCACTTATTTCTTCTCTGTGAACTCTGTGTTCTCGGTGGTGAATTAATCACTGACAGAACTTTAACCTATTGCGCGGGGTAAACCCGCGGCTACGTATTGGTAGCAGCGAGTTTACCTCGCGACTGTTTATACATTTACACCGATAAACCTATTTTACCACCGAGGGCACAAAGGCGCTGCGCGCTACACAGAGAAACCAAAGTAAAAAATCACTTATTTCTTCTCTGTGAACTCTGTGAACTCTGTGTTCTCGGTGGTGAATTAATCACTGACAGAACTTTAATCTATTGCGCGGGGTAAACCCGCGCCTACGTATTGGTAGCAGCGATTTTACCTCGCGACTGTTTATACATTTACACAAACAAACCTATTTTACCACCGAGGGCACAAAGGCGCTGCGCGCTACACAGAGAAACCAAAGTAAAAAATCACTTATTTCTTCTCTGTGAACTCGGTGGTGAATTAATCACTGACAGAACTTGAATCTATTGCGCGGGGTAAACCCGCGGCTACGTATTGGTAGCAGCGATTTTACCTCGCGACTGTTTATACATTTACACCGATAAACCTATTTTACCACCGAGGGCACAAAGGCGCTGCGCGCTACACAGAGAAACCAAAGTAAAAAATCACTTATTTCTTCTCTGTGAACTCT
>NZ_JACJEE010000077.1:0-213 GCF_014163915.1 Pseudoalteromonas sp. SR41-8 | reverse complement strand
GTGTTCTCGGTGGTGAATTAATCACTGACAGAACTTTAACCTATTGCGCGGGGTAAACCCGCGGCTACGTATTGGTAGCAGCGAGTTTACCTCGCGACTGTTTATACATTTACACCGATAAACCTATTTTACCACCGAGGGCACAAAGGCGCTGCGCGCTACACAGAGAAACCAAAGTAAAAAATCACTTATTTCTTCTCTGTGAACTCTGTG
>NZ_JACJEE010000076.1:0-1267 GCF_014163915.1 Pseudoalteromonas sp. SR41-8 | reverse complement strand
ATGTGATCTAACGGCCACCGTAAATGATGCAGTTGTGCAGAGAAAGTCGATGCACCTTATTCGGGGAGATCTGATAAACACGCATCCGCGCTAACGCTTGGAGATTACCAGTTAGGGACTGGTTGATCAACCCTTGGCGCTTTGGTTGCTGCGACCTACAGCGAGCGAAATAGCAGTAAACAAGCGTTAGTTTAGACGCGCTTTATCGAGTAATCGCTAGAGTGATTTATCAGAAGTCAGCAGACGGCATAGTAGCCAAACGCCCATCGTAATGGAGGGGACACGGTGAAGGCCTGAACATCTTAACCAGAGGAGATACTACAAATGAACTTGAATTCACATAGATCACCGTGTTGCGATAGTGATGAACAGCGTTCTACTGTGAATAATACCTCGAATGAATATAGCCAAACAGATCATGACCTGATGGCAAGGGTACTAAGCAACCACAATATTGGTGCAGCATGGCAACATGTTAAGCGCAATAAAGGGGCTGCGGGTATTGATAATATGAGTATTGAAGAGTTTAATCACTTCGCTAAGTTACATTGGCTGAGTATTAAACAACAATTACTTAACGGCACTTATCAACCCTTGCCAGTCAAACGCGTGATGATACCCAAACCCGATGGCGGTGAGCGAATGCTTGGGATCCCTTCTGTTATCGACAGAGTGATCCAACAAGCCATTGCTCAAGTGATCAGCCCTTACTTTGAGACTCAATTTTCACCACATAGTTATGGTTATCGTCCTCATAAAAGAGCCAGTCAAGCAGTGAACCATGTTCAATTTTGTGTTAAACAAGGTTATAAAACAGCGGTTGATATCGACTTGTCTAAGTTCTTTGATGAAGTAAACCATGACATGCTAATGAATCGTGTTGGTCGTAAAATCAAAGACAAAGCACTCATGCGCCTACTCGGTAAATACCTACGAGTGGGAGTAGCAGAGTGCGAAACAGGTCTGTGGTTTGAGTCAACCAAAGGAGTCCCTCAAGGTGGGCCATTATCCCCTTTACTTTCCAATATTTTACTCGATGAATTAGATAAGAAGCTAGCCTACAAACACCTTAAGTTTGCCCGTTACGCTGATGACATAATCATTTTAGTAAAAACGAAAAGCGAAGGACTAATAATCCAACGGGAAATTACTGCGTTCATCACTAAGCGATTAAAACTCAAAGTGAATGAATCGAAAAGTCGGGTCGGTCCAGTATCAGGCTCGAAATTTCTCGGGTTTACCTTCCGCTACGGTCAAGTGCAGATCC
>NZ_JACJEE010000075.1:0-1269 GCF_014163915.1 Pseudoalteromonas sp. SR41-8 | reverse complement strand
ATGTGATCTAACGGCCACCGTAAATGATGCAGTTGTGCAGAGAAAGTCGATGCACCTTATTCGGGGAGATCTGATAAACACGCATCCGCGCTAACGCTTGGAGATTACCAGTTAGGGACTGGTTGTTCAACCCTTGGCGCTTTGGTTGCTGCGACCTATATAGCGAGCGAAATAGCAGTAAACAAGCATTAGTTTAGACGCGCTTTATCGAGTAATCGCTAGAGTGATTTATCAGAAGTCAGCAGACGGCATAGTAGCCAAACGCCCATCGTAATAGAGGGGACATGGTGAAGGCCTGAACATCTTAACCAGAGGAGATACTACAAATGAACTTGAATTCACATAGATCACCGTGTTGTGATGGTGATGAACAGCGTTCGACTGTGAATAATACCTCGAATGAATATAACCAAACAGATCGTGACCTGATGGCAATGGTACTAAGCAACCACAATATTGGCGCAGCATGGCAACATGTTAAGCACAATAAAGGGGCTGCGGGTATTGATCATATGAGTATTGAAGAATTTAATCGCTTCGCTAAGTTACATTGGCTGGGTATTAAACAACAATTACTTAACGGCACTTACCAACCATTGCCTGTCAAACGCGTGATGATACCCAAGCCCGATGGCGGTGAGCGAATGCTTGGGATCCCTTCTGTTATCGACAGAGTGATCCAACAAGCCATTGCTCAAGTGATTAGCCCTTACTTTGAGCCTCAATTTTCACCACATAGTTATGGTTATCGTCCTTATAAAAGAGCCAGTCAAGCAGTGAACCATGTTCAATCTTGTGTTAAACAAGGTTATAAAACAGCGATTGATATCGACTTGTCTAAGTTCTTTGATGAAGTAAACCATGACATGCTGATGAATCGTGTTGCCCGTAAAATCAAAGACAAAGCACTCATGCGCCTACTCGGTAAATACCTACGAGCGGGAGTAGCAGAGCGCGAAACAGGTCTGTGGTTTGAGTCAACCAAAGGAGTCCCTCAAGGTGGGCCATTATCCCCTTTACTTTCCAATATTTTACTCGATGAATTAGATAAGAAGCTAACCTACAAACACCTTAAGTTTGCCCGTTACGCTGATGACATAATCATTTTAGTAAAAACCAAAAGCGAAGGACTAATAATCCAACAGGAAATTACTGCGTTCATCACTAAGCGATTAAAACTCAAAGTGAATGAATCGAAAAGTCGGGTCGGTCCAGTATCAGGCTCGAAATTTCTCGGGTTTACCTTCCGCTACGGTCAAGTGCAGATCC
>NZ_JACJEE010000074.1:0-1294 GCF_014163915.1 Pseudoalteromonas sp. SR41-8 | reverse complement strand
TAACGAGGCTGTAGAATAACTCGTTTTTAATTTATTTTTATTGATGCATTAACCATAGCCGAGTTCCTATTTTGATTCAATCGGTTACTTCGATTTTACGTAAAATATAAAAAGAGGATTTGCTGTTGCTTTAATGGGCGTTTTGGAAGGTATGCAGGTGTTTAAGTGGCTTATTTGGAGAGGTAGCAGCTTACCTTTATTAATGCGTCCTGTTTTGCAGCTTTTCTATATTATGAACTAAACAATACAGTTGCCATTGGGCATTCACTTTCGTTTGACCGCGTAAGGTCAATTTATTCATGCCTTTGTTAACTGTAATATTCCCGAACACTGGCTCTATACAGCCAAGTCGTTTGCTGTACTGTCGTCGCCCGATTGGGCTGTCTATTTTGACCTTCATTTTGTCGATGTAGCTTAGCTTTTTACGCGATTCATCATTTTTAAACTGAACTTGCCGTCCTGTTTTTATAGGTGGCTTTCGCATACATTGCTGTTGCAGTGGGCATACCTTGCAATCTTTTAAGTAACCGCAGAATCGCGTATATTTTTGGTTGTGGCTGTTTACATTTATACCGCTTCGCCACATTTCATTGCCTGCGGGACAGCGGCAGGTTTGTGTCGTCTCATCATAATGGAAGTCGTCTGAGGTAAATAACCGTGGCTTGCCTTTACTGCGTTTTAGTCGGCGCTTTTCTTGCTCTGTCTCATAAGTTTCACTTTCTTTAAACAGCGGATTTCGTTTTCTAAATTGGTTATCCGCAATGTAAGTATCAAAGCCACTTTTCGCCATAAACTCAAGATTCACTTCGCTGTTAAACCCACTGTCTGCGGTAAACTTTATGGTGTGATTATCTGCTTCTTTTTTTGTATTGAGCTTAGTGAGCTGTTGTTTTAATTGCTTAACCGCTGGCTGTAAGGTTTGCTGCTCGCCCACTGTACCCCATGCCTGTGCTTGCAGTATAATTTGATGTTTATCGTCATTTATCGCTATCCCGTTGTAGCCTTGGATTGTACCTTTTGACGTGGTCATTTTCGCGCTATCAGGGTCGGTAATATTACTTTTAATGGGCTTGCCTTTGCTGCCCGTTTTTTCCTCGTGGGTCGCTAAGAACTCCGTGATTTTATCTGCACTTTTATCCAGCTTTTCTTTTTGCTTTAAATCCTGTGTTATCAACTCTTCGCTCAGGCTATCTTGTGATTGGTGACGTTCGATAATACGTTTACTCGCGCGTTCTAGTTTTGCTTTTTTACGCCCTAGCTCATCGAATGTGCCGCTCCATTCTTTACTCGCATT
>NZ_JACJEE010000073.1:0-1443 GCF_014163915.1 Pseudoalteromonas sp. SR41-8 | reverse complement strand
GCCAGTAAAACGATCTTCGCCACATAGATAGGCTCGACGTACGCACCTAGAAATACAATGATAGTACTTTGTATCAGCCAAACTTATCTGACGCTTTCTCGCAATAGCCATGTGACAACCTGCTCGTTTATTGTGCTAATAATAAAATTAGTACGTAACTGATACATTGCAAATCATAAGATGGGTGTCTTCTTAGCACCCGCATTCTTAGCACCCGCACCATGACGCTAAGCCTTGTGAAGCTAAATAGTCATTGCCTAGCGCAATATTAATTACTTTTGTTTTTGAGCTTCGACAAGGGCCTTCGCTTCCAAGCGCCTACTTTTGGTACTGGTGATACCACAGGCTATGGCGAGTCGTTCGCTAACCCCCTCCAAGCGTTAGCGCGGATGCGTGTTTATCAGATCTCCCCCTTTTTTACCTATAAAGAACAGGTGCATCGACTTTCTCTGCACAACTGCATCATTTACGGTGGTAGTTAGATCACATGACTTCGCTATCTTGTGCTAGCTCGTCTCCAGCCTACGCCTCATATGATGTTTTTGTTCATCAGCTCACATTTATTTATCATAAAGAATGCTAGCGGCTTCCTCCAGACTATCTCTCGCGATTTAGCTCTTGCCATTCGCGAGTGTCTATCGTTTAATAACAGTATGTTATTTAAACGGTGATCTTCCTACAGAGGACTTTCACCTCATAAGTCAATGCCCATGTCGGGCGTACACAAGTTGCTGCACTCGGAAAAATTACTCGCTGCGCTCCTAATTTTCCGGTGAGCAAGGCGTTGAGGCTTTAGAGTTACTCTTTTTTAAGAAAAACAGCTTGTTTTATGGGTTCCAAATGTATTACCTAATACTTTAAAAACGCTTAACGTTGATTTCAGGAGCTCGTTTTTTGAACCGTTTTGGCTGTTGGAGTTGTTCTACAGCCTCGTTATAACTACAGGAGGTTTGGGCATGAATACTGATCCAGAATTAGGAGATAACATTGATGCACTAGATACTTTAGCTGATATGGGGTATTTAAATAAAGAATCACCAGCATATGGTATTGCTCAACAATGGCTTCATGAAGGTGAAGATACTTTATCTTGTAAACAGCTTTTCTTATTTAATAAAGAAATTCGTCCGGTTATTGGTAAGTCGTGTGGTGTCTGCGGTGAGGGTATTGAGCTTAGTGCATTAGCAAATGCATACAGTGAAGGTAAGATGCTTTGTAGTTATCATATGTATCAATTCCAAAAAGACGATTAGTAGCAAGTAGTTATAAAAAGAACTTCAAACGGAACAAAAACAGTTGGTTAGGTTCCGCTTAAGTTGGCGTTGAGGCTGTAGAATTACTCTTTTTAGGAACTGGTTCTACACAATTGACTTGATTGTTTTTTGACCTTGAACCCACAGGGTTACTGTGATCTAATAGATATTATTCACCCACGGTAAATTG
>NZ_JACJEE010000072.1:0-1526 GCF_014163915.1 Pseudoalteromonas sp. SR41-8 | reverse complement strand
AGGTTAAACGCGAAGTTTTGCCCTACCGGCGCATCATTGGTGTTGGTTACCTCTAATGTAAATGGCGTTAAACTGGCGCTATCTGTGCCATCGTTAACACTGATAGTAATAGCCGCGTAGCTGCCCACATCCTCGTTCTGTGGCGTGCCCGCTAATTCGCCCGTGCTGGTGTCAAAGCTTGCCCAACTTGGCTTATTAATGATGCTGAAACTGAGGCTATCACCATCAATATCACGCACTGATGGCGTAAACTGATACTGACTGTCTTCGCTTACCGTGGTGTTCGGTGTACCACTGATTGTCGGTGCATCGTTAACGTTCTTAACTGTGAGATTAAAGCTACTCAATGCTGTAGTAATCGCGCCGTCTGATACTGAAATAATAATGTTGTTATTTACGCCGACATCATCATTACTTGGCGTACCTGACAACTGCCCAGTGCTGCTATCAAAGTTTGCCCAGCTCGGCTTGTTGCTAATACTAAAGGTTAAGCTGTCGCCATCAATATCGCTGGCTGTTGGGGTAAAGCTATAAGACGTATCTTGATCAACATTTAATGCAGGAACACCACCAATT
This sequence comes from Pseudoalteromonas sp. SR41-8, assembly GCF_014163915.1. Classification (NCBI taxonomy): domain Bacteria; kingdom Pseudomonadati; phylum Pseudomonadota; class Gammaproteobacteria; order Alteromonadales; family Pseudoalteromonadaceae; genus Pseudoalteromonas; species Pseudoalteromonas sp. SR41-8. The sequence continues at coordinate 950 of NZ_JACJEE010000072.1, read as the reverse complement.
GTTGGTGCGTCATTGACGTTGATCACCGTTAAGTTAAATGCCGGTAAGCTCGCCGTACCCATGCCATCGCTGACACTGATCACAATATTACTGTACACACCCACATCGCTGTTACCAGCAGTACCACTGAGCAACCCGGTACTGCTATCAAAACTCAACCAACTTGGTTTATTACTGATGCTAAAGGTTAAGTTATCGCCCTCGGTGTCAGTTGCCGTTGGCGCAAAACTATAAGCGATTTTCTCACTCACTGACACAGTCGGTGAACCGCTGATCACTGGCACATCATTAACACTGCTCACGGTCACTGTGATCACCGCTGGTGCTGAATCCACGCTACCATCGTTAGCAACAAAGCTGAAGCTATCGGTGCCAAAGAAGTCACTCTCACCTTGGTATATTGCTTGCGAGCCAGTCAATGTAACACGGCCATTTTGTGGCTGACTGCTTATTTGATACGTTAAGGTATCGCCTTCGATATCGCTGGCGGTAAGGTTGATAGTCAGTGGCGTATCTTCATTTACTGACACCGCTGCAGCGCTGGCAACAGGGGCATCATTTACAGCATTAACGATTAAGTTAACACTAACAGGAGCTGAATCTAACGCACCATCATTGGCTACAAACGTGAAACTATCACTGCCGTTATAATCTGCCGCAGCTGAATACAACCAACTATCACTGCTTTGTTGAACTAGCGTTCCGTGTGCGACATCAGTATCAATGCGATAAGTTAAGCTGTCATTTTCGATGTCTGTCGCAAGCAATGTGATCAATAAGCTTGCATCTTCATCAAGGCTAAGGGTTTGCGTTTGTGCCACCGGCGCATCATTGACTGGGTTCACGGTCATGGTGACAGTAGCAAGGTTAGATATCGCGCCATTGCTGTCTTTAACTGTGTAAGTAAAGCTGTCGTCACCATAGTAATCTGCATTGGCGGTGTAAATGAT
>NZ_JACJEE010000071.1:0-1528 GCF_014163915.1 Pseudoalteromonas sp. SR41-8 | reverse complement strand
AGTATTATCAACAGCCGTTAGGCGGAGTCAGTATTGCTGATTTTAAAACAGATATGAGCGAAGGCTTCAGCCAATTAGCAGGACAAGGTCGCTCGGTTAATGCCGGTATCAGCTACGCATTTTAATAAATAGAAAATTAGTTAAGTTTTTTAAAGGCCAAATAATTTGGCCTTTTTCGTACCTAAAAAACATTGTTAATGTTATTTTTAAAACATACTATTAGCTTATTTAAAATAATGAATAGTTAAAGGATCTAAGCTATGAAGTTTTACCCTCTTTTATTTGTGTTAATAAGTATATTTAGCATCCCCGGGTTTGCCGCTAGCACTTCGGAGCAAGAATTTACACGTCAGTATACTGAACGTGCGAAATTGGCACTCAAGCAAGCAACCTTCAATCATGTAGATAATCTTGTCATTGAAATTGAGTTTAAAAATGGTTTAAAAGTAACGAGTTATTTAGCAAATAGCTATGCACGTTATATTTCAGGGCAAGCAAGTATGGATGAAGCGTTAACAGACTTTATCGCCAGTCAAGTTGAATATCAAAATTTAGATGAATCAGATGTACTTAATATTAGCCAGTTACGCCCAGTGATAAAATCACAAAGTTATTTAGATGGAGTGAAAAGTCAGCTAGCAGCTGCGGGAGTGAACGAAATACAGCTGCCTTATTATGAAAAGTTAACAGGTGAGCTATTGGTGTTTTATGCAATAGATTCACCTGATAGTTTACGCTTTCTTACTCAACAAGACTTTCAAAGCTTAGCGATATCAAGTCGTAACTTAAGAAGTAAAGCAATCGCTAACTTAGATAAATATTTAAATACCATTAATGCCAAAATAGAAAAATTAGACATCGGAGATCATGGTGATGTTTATATGTTAGTTGCTGATGAAAATTATGAAGCAACAGCTATTCTTACGCCATCATTCAAAAAGTTACTTAAACAAAAAATTCCTGGTGAGGTTGTTATTGGTATACCTAGTCGCAATATTTTACTTATCGCCAGTAAAAGTGATAATAAGGCAGTAATGTCTGTAGCAGGAATCACTTACAGTCAATTCCCTGAGCTTGCTTATGCAATATCACCCAATATCTATACACTCAAAGACGATAGCTGGCAGCAAATTGACCTTTAGAGGCTTACGAGAGAAGCGTGTTCACTTTCACGCTTCATCAGTTGTCCCTCAACAAGTAAAGCCAATCTTTCACGTTCAGCTTTAGAAGCGTAAGCAGGCTTATTACTTTTGTGTAATTTAGTATTAGCGCGCTTATCTTTTTGATTAAATTTAGTAACGAGCTTTTTTCTGCGGTTAATGGTTTATCTTCACGCGCTTACTAGCACCCATGGCGAGCGTGATGACAGTGATGAGCCGTTATATCAAATAATGCCACTGCATAGCAAAATAGCCCTTGAGCAACAACTCGGTAAATGGCAAAACTCATTAAGCTGGCAGTGGGTAGATAGTAAAACGCGTGTAGATCCGCGTCGTATTGAAAATCTAACAGCCAACTATAGCTTAGT
>NZ_JACJEE010000070.1:0-1621 GCF_014163915.1 Pseudoalteromonas sp. SR41-8 | reverse complement strand
CGCCTGTCTGAGCCATCTAAACGAGATGACCACAGCGTGCGTACCTCACTGTATTTGTATTTATTCCAAAACATTAACCGCGGGGTTGAGAAGGTATCTGCATCGCCATACACCTCTTCACGTATTTCCATCGGCCACTCAGGGTGGTTTTGATGCTCTTTAGCCCATGGGTATTTAGCAACATCAACCTCTGCCTGCTCAGAGCCTTGTGAAGATGGCTCTGAGCAACCGCTTAGCACTAAGCTGGCACAAAGAGAGAGCATACAAAACATGCTGTATTTTTTTAAAAACATCAAAAACTATCCTTTTACTGAATGCGCTTATTTACTGGATTGCTGTAAACACACTCATTATTTAAAACTTTTTAAATTATCAACAAACTCTTTCGCCCATCCACTAGGGTTATTATTGGCAATGAGCCCTATAGACTCTATGGGCGGAATAATAATAGACCGTTGATTATTATTTGCCATGTACGCATGAAATGGCAGACGCGTCTCTAATGACTCACTGTTTATTGTCGATAAAATACCAGCACTATTTGTTTTTAATACAATAGGCTTTTTTGTATCGTAAGTGGCTGACTCAGGCTGCTCGGCCACCACGATTCGGTTTGCTACCGGGGTTAATTTACCAACCGGTTTATTGTTTTCAACATATCCAGTTAATAAATACACTATTGGGCTGGCACTTCCTTTGCTCATATCATGCATTTTATGCATTATTATCGTCCTTGTACTGCTAAGTTTGTAACTGCTATTGGACCTAATGTATCAAGACCCCAAATACCATTTTCTTTTACTATCGCCTCAGCTTGCTCACCGGTCACTATATTCTTTGTTCTTATGATACGCTTTGAAGGATAGAAACCATTTTTACCACGCTCTTTTGAAAATTTTGCTACAAACTCCAATTGATAATCCTCTTCTGGAGAAAAAATAACGCCATTACCTTCCCCTATTTCTGAATGCTTAACCTCAGGGTTGGCAATATTCACCCAATGAAAATGCGCTTTTGGTCTGCCTTGAGTCATAAACGCTAAATATTTTCCATCCGGTGAAATACGGTGGTTTTTCATTTCCCATTCTCTTGGGAAACCAAAATCAACTTTACGTATTACCTCACCATCAAACTTATGTATCCAAAAGCCATCGTGCTTTACCGCTAAAAACTCTTTATCGCCGGGCAGTAAAAACAACTCCTCTGAGTAAATTATTTTACGCTGCGTAAGTGTTGCTGTTGATACCTGGTAGTTGTAATGTTTACCATCTGCATAAAAAATCACATTATCGCTATCTGAGGTCCAGTTAAATGAAGGGTAGCCGCCACCGCCTGACATGGTGATTAGCTTTTTTTCTTTGGTGTCGTACAACTGTCGCGTGGCTCTATCATTGATATAACCCGAAATAGCGATATAACGGTTATCTGGTGAGCGAGCTGGTGCATGTATACTAATAGATTCAAGCTTTTGAAATACCTCTTCTGGAATAATACGGCGCCTGTCTGAGCCATCTAAACGAGATGACCACAGCGTGCGTACCTCACTGTATTTGTATTTATTCCAAAACATTAACCGCGGGGTTGAGAAGGTATCTGCATCGCCATACACCTCTTCACGTAT
>NZ_JACJEE010000006.1:137732-172843 GCF_014163915.1 Pseudoalteromonas sp. SR41-8 | reverse complement strand
CCGTGGGTGAATAATATCTATTAGATCACAGTAACCCTGTGGGTTCAAGGTCAAAAAACAATCAAGTCAATTGTGTAGAACCAGTTCCTAAAAAGAGTAATTCTACAGCCTCAACGCCCAATTAAGGGGTGAGCAACGCTACCACTCAACCTAAAGCATTGTACCGTAACCACTAAAATTGAAGTATAAGTAAAAATGCCAAGCGTTGGGAATCCCTCTTAAATTGTTTGTTATGAGCGTTCTCGCCTTGATACGACAAAATACTTAAAAATAGCGATTATGAAAGAAGCTACGACGGAAGCTAATATACCTAACCCAAAACCTACCCAGCGCTCGCGTTGAGCATTTTGCTCAGCGCGCAACTCCTGGGCAATAAAAAGTGCCTCAACAACCGCTTTATCAGCATTAACCAAAGGTTCAAGTCGCTGTTTTTCTGCAACTAATTGTTGAATTTTTTGCTCGTTCTCGATGGCAGTAGCTCGCTGATTTTGCACAAATGACAGTAACGTTTTTAGACTTTGTTCTGTTTGGTCTAATTCCTGTAGCTGATCCTTGAACTCTACAGATACCGATTCTGGCGCATTTACATACAGAGTATCTGCTTGATCCAACTTCCAAATCGCAAATGATGTCAGAACACCAATAAGCAAAGAAACTACAAACGTTAAGATTGGAGACTTTAAAAACGAATGCACCCAAAACTTAGCCGCTGACTCTACAAGAGGGTTTGAAACCGAAGATAGAATTTTATCGACTTTAGTTAAATTGCACTTAGCGCACAATGCTTGAAGGTTATCAATATCACCTTTCCCGCCATGTTTAATGGGAATTATATGATCGACCATCATAGTTGAAAGCCTGATCTCATCACCGCACATTGCACACTTACCACCGGATTTTTCTAAGACTTTATCTCTAAAATCCACCCTAACCTCACTAAATACTCTTTGAAGCTCATAACAGCTTATTCAAAGGATCTAAACCCACAAGTTGCAGACAGAAAATCCTTCGAGTTTTTTAATACTTTCAGTCTAACTCTGTATCTAAATGTAAATCAAGGGATTTATATTTGTTGTTTTTTTGTTGTTGTAAAATACAAGAAATAATCCCGCGAGTTGTTGAAAAAAAACCAAACACAACTACTGTTTATATATACAGCAATGACTGGAGCAGATCATGGCTTCTGTATTTTTAGAATCCATCCGTGATTTTATGACAACGCGTCGTTATGCCAAGCGCACTATAGACACTTATCAATATTGGATAAAATTTTATATTTTATACCATGCTAAAAAACATCCAGCGCAATTGGCAGAGTCGGAGGTTGAGCAATTCTTATCTTATTTAAGTAATCAGCGTAATGTTGCAATGAAAACTCAGGCAACGGCTTTAAATGCTTTGGTATTTTTATACCGTCATATTATTAATCGACCGTTATCACTTGAGATGAATTTTAATAAATCACTCGTGCCACCTAAATTACCTGTAGTACTGACCCGTGAAGAAATGCAGCGTTTATTATTGGCAATGGATCCAAAGTATAAACTTATCGCTCAGTTACTTTACGGTAGTGGTCTACGTTTAATGGAAGCTGTAAGGCTACGGGTAAAAGATGTCGATTATGACTATGTCTCATTAATGATTTGGCAGGGCAAAGGCAATAAAAACCGCAGAGTAACATTAGCACCCGAACTACTGCCGTTGTTGCGCAGCCAAAGTCACTTGGTAAATGACTACTGGCAACGAGACAAACAAGCAATAGACTATGCCGGTGTCTGGCTTGCGAATGCACTAGCTAGAAAATACCCAGCGGCTCCTTATGAAATGAGCTGGCAATATTTGTTTCCTTCTGCCCAGTTAAGCATGGACCCAGAAAGTAAAAAGCTGCGACGCCACCATATTGATGAAACAACGGTTCGTAAAGCAATTAAGCTGGCAGCAAAGCTGGCAAAAATTCAAAAAAATGTTACCTGCCATACACTACGGCACTCGTTCGCTACCCATTTACTTGAATCAGGTGCAGATATACGCACCGTGCAAGAACAACTCGGCCATAGCGATGTTCGCACCACGCAAATTTATACGCATGTACTTAACAGTGGTGCCAGTGGCGTAAAAAGCCCGTTGTCGCAGCTACTTTAGGTTCTTATTATCTATTGGAATATCGCGTTTGGGGAATACAAAAAAACCGATAATAATCTTATGTGGAATTGCTGCTGTTAGAAGGGCAAAAAAATAGACCGCAGAGCACTCCCTGATGGTTTAGCTAGGGGTATATATCAGCTGCCTGATCAGTCTCACGAGCGAGTCACTCAACAGGACAATGCTTATTTGTAAGCTCCTTGCTTTTTATGAATTTTTCTAAAACACAGCGTCTCTTAACCCTTAATCTTTTTGTGAATAATTGTCTTAACTTTCTAATTTAAATTTTTACGCACACAAAAACGGCATTGCCAGAGCTTTCACCCCATGGGGTTATTTTTTCGTAGTCATGTTCAAACACATGTATTTCAAAATAAGGTTTTAGGGCTTCTTTTAACTGGGCAAAACTAACAGCGACCATTGGGTGCTCGTCGTGCCATATGAATGTTTCGTCTGCTGTTGCTTTATTTATACTGAGCTTTAATGACTGTTTTTCGCCACTGCCACTGTAATTCCAACCAGAGCGGAATGTGAATAAGCTGCCCGCGTTTTCAGCGCTATGCTCTACAAATGAATCGTTATCGATGTGATTTTTATCAACAACGTTAAAGCAAAATATACCACCGGCTTTTAGTGCATGGTGTACGCTTTTAATACAGTCTGTTAATTTATTAATGCCGTCGCAGTAATGGATTGAATACAAAAAGCAGGTAATTAAATCCACTTGCTCAGGGATCACAAACTCACTCATATTCTGCAATGAAAATTGCGCTTCTGGGCAGCGAATAATTGCTCTATCTAGCATGGGTTGATTTATATCAAGCCCACTACTTTGATAACCGTAATCAATAAAATGACGAACATGTGGGCCCGTACCGCACGCTAAATCAAGATGCGTATTTCCCTTATTACCAAATATTTGCTGTAGCCTATGAATAAAATAGCTTTGGGCTTGATAATCTATATCTGCGCACATTAAGTCATAGTAATCAGAAAGGTCTGTGTATAGAGCGTTCGCGGACATATCAGCCTAGTGGTTTGGAGTAGAGTATTTTAAGTCGCGCATAATAAACTAATTATCACCATTAACGAAGCAGATATGAAAGTAAGAGGTTTGTTGGGTTTTGTTTTACTCAACCCAACGTTCAATTTAAATGGCAAACTACTTAAAACTAACCACTGGCAACTTTACTTTAGTTTATCCCTAAATACTTATGTACTTGAACTGATAAGCGCCAGTTTTTTTCAATACAGGTTTCAATTGCTAACTTAGTTGCAGAGACTTTTTGGCTAATTGGTTGCAGGTAAACAAGCTTGGGGGTAACGCCTGTTTTTGCAAATAACTCTTCAAGCTCTGCAACGTGTTTTTGCATCGCGATTGGGTGTTTTATTTCATCGGCGCGTTGCATGGCTGAAGTAAGTACGTCGTAGCCGCCACGCATATTAATTTTCGGTGATACCGTCACCCAAGTTTGTGCAGGGGCTAAAATCTCAAAAGTGCCGCTGGTTTCTATTTGTGTGCTGTAGCCGTTAGCATGAAGTAATTCGCACACCGGGTTTAAGTCGTACATGCATGGCTCACCGCCGGTGATCACTACATGCTTGGCACGATAAGCACGATCGACAAACAAGTTAAATATTTGCTCAGCTGATGCGTCCGCCCAGTGATCTGAATCAGCCTTTTTCTCAACCGTGTCGTCCAGTGATACTTTATACACATTATCAACTTCCCACGTTTGCTTAGTGTCACACCAAGCGCAACCTACGGGGCAGCCTTGTAAACGTAAAAATATTGAAGGCGTGCCGGTAAAGCTCGCTTCGCCTTGAATGGTTTCAAATATTTCATTAATTTTGTACAAAAGAGTCTCACTCACTACTTGGCATTAATTACGAGCATAAACATAGTTTAAAAAATCAAAAAACACGGTCGGAAATTGTTATTTATGCCCCAGCCGTGTAGTATATCGCGCCCTGATATAAACCTCTATTAAAACTAAGAGCAAAACAGTTATGACGCAAAAAGTAGTTGTGATTTACTCCGGCGGTATGGATTCATTTACCGTATTAAATAAAGCCCTGCAGCAAGGCCGCGAGGTATATGCTCTGTCATTTGACTATGGTCAGCGTCATGTAAAAGAGCTTAAAGTTGCAGCCAGTGTGTGTGAAAAGCTTGGCGTACCGCATAAGATAGTTGATATTTCTGCGATCAATCAGTTAATTGGTGGCTCATCGTTAACTGATGATATTGATGTCCCAGAAGGCCACTACGAAGCCGAAAACATGAAAAGCACCATAGTGCCTAATCGCAACATGATTTTGCTATCACTGGCTGTGGGTTACGCTGTATCACTCAAAGCAAGCCAAGTTTATTACGGTGCTCACTCTGGGGATCATGCTATTTACCCTGATTGCCGTCCTGAATTTGTGCAAAAGATGGATGATTTATGTCGTATTGCTAATTACGACGCGGTGGAAATTTTCAGCCCGTATTTAAATGACACCAAAATTGACATTCTTACTGATGGTTTAAAAATGGGCTTGGACTACAGCCAAACGTGGACTTGCTATAATGGCCGTGAAAAAGCCTGTGGTAAATGTGGTGCCTGCCAAGAGCGCTTAGAGGCATTTAGCCTTAATAACATTACCGATCCAATCGAGTACGAATAACCCACATTAAAAAGGCTATCATCGCGATAGCCTTTTTATTATTAACTGAAATAAGTTTACAGCCAACGTTTTACCCGAGACTTGTAATCGCTGTACCCTTGACCAAATATTTTTAATAGAGCCCGCTCCTCTGGAATAATTTGAAACCAAGTTAAGTAACAAATAAAGCCCAGCACACACAATAACGCCCACAGTGATGTTAACCACACTCCCCAACCTGCCAGTATAAAAGCAAAACCAACATACATTGGATTACGTGAAATTTTGTACACACCCGTGGTAACCAGTGCTGACGCTTGATCTGGTTTATTTGGGTTTACAGTGGTTTTTGCTAAGCGAAAACTAACCACCCCAGCAATACAAAAAATACAGCCTGTGGTGAGTAAAATAACCGCAACATAAAAAATAAATGTGGTGAAATCAATCACACTGTAATGGGCAATTACCGCCATCAGCACAGCAAAAAAAAGCACTATAATAATCGGAGGGATTTTATTATTTAGCATAGTAACTCACTGTTGTTGTTAAAATTAGTTAATGCAATTAAACACTCATCACACTGTATCACTGATGAATATACCGCAGAGGGTCATGTTGATACAAATAAAGTTACAATTGTCAGCTTCATCATTTGCGCATTCTGGTTATACTTTACACACTATATAAAATAATAAGGAATACACCATGTCAGGAACTACTATGGTAGTCATGATCGTATTTATCTCTGTTGGGTTTGGGGTAATGTACGATATGTATAAAAAACATTTAGAGTTTAAACACCGTACACTCACCGATAATAAAGAGTCGAATAATCAAATTGCTGCTGTTAATGCTGAAATGCTTGCGTTAAAAGAGCGTGTACAAACATTAGAAGCTATCGTGACTGATCCAAGTTACAGCGTAAAACAGGAAATCAATAAACTTTAAATTTGCTTAAAGCGCTTGCAAGTAATCTGGATATAAATGCGCGTTTTCTGGCTGCTCAATTCCATGAGCGGCTAAAAAACCACAGATCACTTGCCCGCACCCTTGTGGAGCACGAGAGCTGTCAATTTCAAAATTTAATTGATCGGCATGTTGTTTGCCAAGTTCGCATAATTGCAACGCATGCTGCGAACGCAACACAATACTCAATGCCCCGATTTGCTCTACATTAACGTTTTTACTAAAGCGCGCAAAACCTGCATATTTAAATTGCTCATTTACATAATCATTACTGATCGCTACCAACGCGGTCATCAAACCATGCAAAAAAGCATTTGCAGATGTATCCGCGGCTAAAAAAATCACTGTTTTTGCGTTAAATTCGCTTAACTGACAGTCAGTACAATTGAGCCGCAGAGTGTAAAGTATGTGCTCATCGGCAATTTTTTGTTGTGCAATTAAAGTCAGTGCAGCTCCAGCAAATAAACATCTAGCGAGTAACTTTATGACACTTTGCGGTTGATAATCAGCAGCCATGGTTAATTGCGGGTTTTGTGCTAATAAAGGTAAATCATGATGGTTATTAAACGGCGTGCTGCTGCCCTGCTCACTATCGAGTTGAAATAGTTCTCTTACTTCGTGTTCACGGGCTATTTTTAACGCTAAAAAAGCGGTTTGGATCAATTCCGAGGTAGGTAAGTTTTCTTCCACAAACCAGCGCCGGCCAAATAATAACTTTTTTGCCTTGGTGCTGCGGTAATTATCTGGACTAAGAATGGCCACTTGTAAATAAATTTGCTCATTCTGCTTTGCGGCGAGCACCCGAAAGTGAGTTGAAAACTCAATTTTATCAAGGGTTTCGTTCACGCTTTCGAGGGTATGTTGATAACGTAAAAAATGTTGCGGCACTACCCAGCTCGCGTTACTCAATTGCACGATGGGTGCATAAGCAATTGGCTGCTCACAATTATATAGCAGCTCATTATGAGTATATTTGACTGATGTAAAGTGGTTATTTTTATCTGACATAACTAAACCAAGTAAACTCGCTAACACAAAGCGCTGAAGATGAGTTATTTACGCTGTAACGCTAGTCAATAGATCACAGTGCTGCGTTTAATTTAGCGATATTTTTTGATAATCATCGAGCACATGTTGAAAATATGTACGGTCTTTGTTCAACATCCGAGTATAGTGCGCAACTAATTGTTGCAGATACAATTCGTGCATTTGCTCAGCATTGTCCCACATCTGACTGCCAGTAACACTCAACGCAGTGTTACTGGTAAAACTTAGCTCTATCACTTCGTAAAAACGGTTGTTTTCTTGCACCAGTTGCTCTTTGATAAGTCCTAAACCTAACGCCTGTAAACCTTGTCGTAAGGTATAGGTATGATGCACGGGACAAACAATAAAACTGAGTTGTTCACGAAGCTTTTCAGGGCAATTAGCAACCATTTTTTGTACTAGCCTCAGCAGTAATTCTCCACCGACTCCGGCGATAATTATCAGCTGCTTGGCTGATGGCTGCAGCTCAATTGTAGCTACATCCTGACATAATACTTGCCATTGGCAAGCTGCTTGCTGATCACTAAAACGCGTAAGCGTGTGTTCAAGCTCGTCCATTAACGTAGGCACTATATCAACAAAGTTTATTTGCTTGGCGGCTGCACGCTTTAAAAGCGCCATACCAAGCAAACCGTGGTCACAACAACAGTCCCAAATTACATCATACGGCGCGCAGATCAACGAATCGATTGCACTGAGGCGGCTACTTAGTTTCATTTAAAGCTAAACTTGAGCCGTTTTATAGACCAATGCTTTTAAGCTACGGTCGCTATCAACATCAACAAAACCATGGGTCGGCGCTAGGCGCTCTACAAATTCAATCGCACCTTGAGTGTGTTCGTCTATCAGCGCTTTAAATGACGCTTCACTTAGCTCTGGACTGTTAGCACATAACAGCAATTGAGTATGCTCATTGAGCAGTTCAGGTAAGCGGCGCAGCACTTTTTGATAATCTTTAGTTAAAATGAAACTGCCTTTTTGAAAGCTTGGCGGATCAACAATAATTAAATCAAAAGGGCCAGCCTTTTTAAGTTTACCAAACGACTTTAATATATCGTGCGGTAAAAAGCTCACACTGCGGTCAAAGCCATTAAGTTGATGATTTTGCTTACCGGTGCGCAGTACCCCTTTATTCATATCCATGTTGATCACACTATCGGCACCGCCACGCATTGCAGCAACCGAAAACCCACAGGTATATGAAAATAAATTCAATACCTTAGCGTGTTTACTATGGGCTTGCACAAACTCCCGACCACGGCGCATATCCGGGAATATACCGGTATTTTGACGGCTCATTAAATCCACTAAAAACTCACTGTCACCTTCTTTAACACTATGCGGGCTCGGTAGTTGACCAAATAACAGTTTATTTTCAGTTTGTTGTCCGGCGCGTTGTTGAAATACCAACGAGGTGATTAATTCTTTAGCGTGTTGTTGTGCCCATTGCCAAAGCTGCTCACTTAATTGCGTTAGCGTTTGTGAGTCAACTTCGTCGTACGACACTAAAAATAAACACGGTGGGTAAAAGTCGATATTTAGATGACTCAAATGCTCAGTAGTGTGACCGCGGCCATGAAACACACGACAAAGTTCATTGTCTGCTAAGGGCGCACTTTCAAGTGCTGTAATAAGGGGCGTAAAATTATGCATTTTTAATTAACTGTTGTTGTAATTCATGGATTTCATCACGAACGGATGCGGCTTTTTCAAATTCTAAATCACTAGCGTATGCATGCATTTTGGTTTCGAGTTGCTTAATTTGCACTGCGATCTCTTTTGCACTGAGCACTTGCTTACTTTGTTTTCGGATCAGCTGTAAATTATCTTGTGGGCCGGCTCGCTCACCAACATCCATAATGTCAGTAATTTTCTTCAATAAGGCTTGTGGTTCAAGGCCATGCTTAATATTGTAAGCGTGTTGAATATCGCGGCGACGCTGAGTCTCATCAATAGCTTTGGCCATTGATTTAGTGACTCGATCACCGTATAAAATTGCCCGACCATTTAAGTGACGAGCCGCACGACCAATGGTTTGAATTAATGCGCGAGCTGAACGTAAAAAGCCCTCTTTATCAGCATCGAGTATTGCAACTAGCGATACTTCTGGCATATCTAAACCTTCACGCAGTAAGTTAATACCCACTAACACATCAAACACCCCAGCGCGAAAATCACGAATAATTTCGACCCTTTCAACGGTATCGATATCCGAATGCAAGTAACGCACTTTTACATCATGTTCAGATAAGTAATCCGTTAAATCTTCAGCCATGCGCTTAGTAAGTGTGGTTACTAGCACGCGTTCATCAATTGCTACGCGTTTATATATCTCTGACAATAAGTCATCAACTTGAGTTGCCACTGGGCGTACTTCAATTTGTGGATCTAGTAATCCTGTGGGGCGAATAACCTGCTCGGCAATATCATCTCCACAACGTTCAAGTTCAAAATCCCCCGGGGTTGCTGATACATAAATTGTTTGCGGTGCTATGGCTTCAAATTCTTCAAAGCGTAGTGGCCGGTTATCCATCGCCGACGGCATACGAAAACCGTATTCCACGAGATTTTCTTTACGGCTACGATCGCCTTTATACATAGCGCCGATTTGCGATACCGTAACGTGAGATTCGTCAATAATCATTAACGCATCTTCAGGAAGATAATCAAGCAAGGTTGGCGGTGGATCGCCCGGCGTGCGACCAGATAAATATCGGCTGTAGTTTTCGATGCCAGAGCAATAACCAAGCTCGGTCATCATTTCAATATCGTATTGTGTACGTTGTGCCACGCGTTGCTCTTCGACCAGTTTATTAGCACTGAGTAACTGCGCACGACGGTCTTTTAACTCAGCTTTAATATGCTCAACCGCATCAAGAATTTTATCTCTGGGTGTCACATAGTGCGTTTTAGGGTAGATAGTTGCGCGGACTATGTGTTTTTCAACCGCGCCGGTAAGCGGGTCAAAAATACTTAGCCGTTCTATTTCGTCATCAAACATTTCTACACGCACTGCAAAAGTGTCTGACTCAGCAGGGAATATATCCACAACTTCACCGCGAACCCGATACGTACCGCGGCTAAAATCAATATCATTTCGCGTATATTGAATTTCAGCTAGTCGGCGCAGCATATCGCGTTGATCAACTTTTTCGCCCACTTTTAACAACAGCATCATCTTCATGTATGATTTTGGATCGCCCAAACCATATATGGCTGATACTGATGCCACTATAATTGTATCCCTACGCTCTAATAGCGCTTTGGTAGCACTTAGGCGCATCTGCTCTATGTGTTCGTTTATCGAGGCATCTTTTTCAATAAAGGTATCGCTTGCAACAACATACGCTTCTGGCTGGTAGTAATCATAATACGAAACAAAATATTCAACCGCGTTGTGCGGAAAAAACTCTTTCATTTCCCCATATAACTGCGCTGCTAAGGTTTTATTATGCGCCATAATAATCGTTGGGCGATTCAAATCATTGATAATATTAGCCATGGTAAATGTTTTACCAGTACCTGTTGCCCCTAATAATGTTTGATGAGCAAGTCCGGCTTCTAACCCTTCACATAACTGCGCAATCGCGGTGGGTTGATCCCCCGCAGGTTTAAATTTAGATACCAGTTGAAAATGGTCGCTCATGCTTGGCACTCCTGTACAGCTTGGTTACTGATCATATTCAGCTCTTTGATAAACCATTTATAAGCTATTATTGCAGTAAATAAATTACCCAGCGCTGCGCCGATCAGCAAGCCTGGTAAACCGGCATATAAATTACCGACATAAGCAAATGGAATATAAAAAATAAATAATCGGATCACACTTAGAATTAATGCATTCATTGGTTTGTGTAAGGCATTGAACGATGAATTAGACAAAATAATTATCCCTTGCAAACCGTAACTTAGCGGCAAGGTAAAAATAAATAATTTGATCACATCGATAACCATCTGCTCTTTACCAAACAACTCACTGATCACTCCTGAAAATGCAATGAGCAGTAAATAAATAATAAACTGCCAAATCATCACAAATTTTAATGTTGTGGTGTACGCCTCTTTAACACGGTTAAGTTTACCAGCACCAAAGTTTTGACTAATAAACGGCGGTAACGTCATCGATAAAGCTAACACCACCAGACTGGCAATTGATTCAATACGACTGCCTACGCCAAAAGCAGCAACAGCCTCAGGTCCATGATGGGCAACCATGGCAATCATCACCGCCATTGCAACTGGTGTTAACATATTTGCACCTGCCGCTGGCAAACCAATTTTAAGAATTTTTCGAATAGAGCTTAATGGGGTTTGGTTATTTGCATTTAGGCTCAGCAAGCCTTTTTTTACTGCTAGCAAATATAAAATAATGACAACGGCTACCGACCATGCGATGACGCTGGCAATCGCAGCGCCTTTAATGCCAAATGCAGGAATTGGCCCAAAGCCAAAAATCAATACTGGGTCGAGCACGGCATTGATAAGCCCCGCGCCACCCATCACTATGCTAGGTGTTTTGGTGTCACCGCTGGCACGTAACACTGAGTTACCAACCATAGGGGTAATTAAAAATACACTGCCTAAAAACCACACACTCATATACTCATGGATCAGCGGCAACACTTGCTCCCCTGCTCCCAGCAATTTAAATATCGGGGAAATAAACAGATAACCAAATAGCGATAAACATACCACCATCACCACTGCAATTAATAATGCGATGCTGGCGTCAAAGCGTGCTTCTTCAATATTATTACTACCCAATGCCTTGGCAATAACCGCTGACGTACCGATACCCAAACCAATAGCTAGGCTGATCACGGTAAAGGTTACCGGAAAAGTAAAACTGACAGCCGCTAATGGCTCAGTTCCCAATAAGCTAATAAAAAATGTATCAACAATATTGAACATCATTAACGTGATCATGCCGAAAATCATCGGCACAGTCATTTTCTTCAAGGTCGGTACTATTGGATCGTTTAATAAATCGGGAGCTGAGTTGCTCTGCAAAGTTGCGCGCATGGGAATAAATAAACCTCTTTTATTAAGCGTGGTATTTTAAAGCATCAGGGCTTTTCAAGCCACGCATTTATCAAGTGATTATAAATTGATTACAAAAACGCCTAAAAAACCATAGAAAAGTGTTCTTTTTACGTGTTTAGCGACGATTTCACTTCGAACCTCTACTAAAAACAATAAAAATACATTTTTATAACCTTTATCACAAAAACATCGCGACTGGTGCTGCATTTTTACACAAAAATTGCGCTAATCGAATCGTTACGAATAAATTTACTCATCAACGAAGCTCTTTTCAGCTTATTTTTTCAAGTCATTGTTTTAAAATGAGATAAAAAAACTGTTTTAAATGCTTGATATCCTCACAGTGCCCTAAAAATATGGCTCTGCCAACGTTCTTAAAGTTTCATAAACAGAGTTATCCACAGAAACCGTGGATAACTCTTGCAAAGCCACGTTAATAAAGGCGTGCAAAGGGGCGGCTTAAACACGCTAACGGCAATGTTGGCAAATACTAACTTTAGACAATTTGAGTTAAATAGCTCATAAAACATACTTAACCCCTGTACCAATGACCTGTCACATTTATTTAAACGCCCATTCAATATGAAAAAATAAATATAACCAATTGAAATAAAACAATATATATATATTTCCTTGCTATTCTCATGGGTATTAAGTCGCTAAACTAAGGGTTCAGATCTGTATGTCATTTTTTTCTCGGCATTTTTCGTTAACGACTAATTAAATGCATAAGTAAATTTAATTATTGCGAATTTGCGCTTTTATTAGCTAACGTTAAAAAAGTACATTTCATAAATTTATTCGTACAAAACTAGATAAATGATCACTTTTATAATTTGCTTGGCGGTTAACTTGTTTGTTTTTTAGTCGTTAAAAACCATAATTTTATGCCACATCTCGATCTACACGACTCAAATAGGGAGAAAAAAAGCCACAAAACAGCCAGATCGAACATAAAAACATCGAACAGACTGCTTTTTTTTGTTTATCCGGTTTTATGTGTTGACACTTTGCAGCGCGGTCATTAATATTTCGCCCCGTTGAAAGGCACATATGCTTCCCCCTTAGCTCAGTTGGTTAGAGCGACGGACTGTTAATCCGCAGGTCCCCCGTTCGAGTCGGGGAGGGGGAGCCAGTCTTTTCAACCATAAACGATTCCCCCTTAGCGCAGTTGGTTAGAGCGACGGACTGTTAATCCGCAGGTCCCCCGTTCGAGTCGGGGAGGGGGAGCCAAGTTTATGTAATATGATTATTGTTCCCCCTTAGCTCAGTTGGTTAGAGCGACGGACTGTTAATCCGCAGGTCCCCCGTTCGAGTCGGGGAGGGGGAGCCAAATCATATAAAATTTAAGTATTGTAGTTCCCCCTTAGCTCAGTTGGTTAGAGCGACGGACTGTTAATCCGCAGGTCCCCCGTTCGAGTCGGGGAGGGGGAGCCAACTTAAAGAATCAATTAGACTTTCCTAAACAATTCCACTACTCTACTACAATCAAAATATTTCTTTTTAATACACATTTAATAAGTGTAAAATAATTTGATTAATCAAGGATCTGATTCCTTCCCTTTGATCTACTAAAAAGAATAAGACATGGCTGGTTTCAAAAAACTCATATTTATTCAATTAATATCTTGGCTGTTGTTTGCAAGTATTGGTGGCTATTTTGTTGCGTCAGCGTTTGACAACGCAGTAAGCGATGCACAACATAAAACGCAATCAGTGGTAAACAACTATATTAGTAAACATTCTATTGTCGATATAGCACCAGATAAACTTCAGCAAGTGCTTGCTGACGGTAATACTTTTTCTTCATTTATTTTGCGTGATCAGCAAGGTAAAGAACTTATAAATATTACATCCCCTACTTCATTACCAGCCATTGCGCAATTAGTTAACACCAGCTTTAACTCTATCCGTCCTCAATTTGCTGTTAATCAAGCGTCTGATATCAAAGTTGAATTTACTATTAATGCCAATAACCTTGGGTTGATACTCCAACAAGCGTTGTTTATTGTTATTTTAGTGTCAGGTTTAATGGCAATTATTCCCATTGTGTTTATGAAAACCATGTTTAGTAAGCTAAATAGAAATATAAGCATGACAGTGGCTGAGATAATTGATGTTTATATCAATCAAAATCAAGTCAACAACGGTCTTGAAACAGCAATTAATAGCAGCAAAATAAAACAACTGGGCGTTGACCTAGTGCCGAGCTTTAATCGCCTGTCGCACTTTTTACAAAGTAAGCATGATGATATTCAAAATGCCGCACATTCTATCAAGCAAGAAGCTTATAAAGATGTAGTTACTGAACTTGGCAACCGTAATATGTTTGTTGAATATTATGAGAAGTACATTGAAAGCAGTGAAAAAAGCACCTTTGGCTCTTTGGCGATGGTTCGTTGTAGTGAATTACAAGCAATCAACCAAACTCGTGGTTACCAAAAAGGTGACGAGTATGTCAAAGCTGTGGCTGATATTATTAAACATATCAGCGGCACATATACAGGCAGTAAAGTTTTTCGTTTGAATAGCTCAGATTTCGCGATTGTGCTGCCTAACACTCCTCTCAAGGAATCTGAACGTTTTGGTGATAACTTACAATCTCGATTTACTCAATATCAGCAAAACCAAGAATTAAGCTCAGTAGCAAATACTGGGATCGTCGCTTATGAAAAAGGCAAACCCTTAGGTGAGCTACTTTCGATAGTAGACAATGCTATGAGCATGGCCCAATCAAAACAAGCTAACGCCTGGCATATACAACGCGAAACTGATTTAGTTAATAATGTAAGTGCAGGATTTGGCAATCAAAACTGGCGTAAAGTGATTAATGAAGTAATTGAAGCTGAGCGTGTACATCTGGTAATGCAAAACATTATGCCAATTGGTAAAAGCATGAAGGCCTACGCTGAAATTCAAGTGCGCTTTAAAACAACAGAAAACCAAGTATTGCCTACCGCTTCATTTTTAGCTATGGCTGAAAAGCTTGATATGGCGATGGAAATTGATCAGTTAATCATTAATTCATCACTGGAAAAAATTAAGAGCCGTAATTTCTCTGAAAAATTCTTTGGTTTGAATGTTACCGCCTCAAGCGCACACAATGATCAGTTCGTAATTTGGCTAGAGCGACGTTTATTAAAAGACACAAATATTGCCTCAAAACTGGTATTCGAAGTGAGTGAATTTGGCTTACAGCAAAATATTAAAGCCAGTAAACGCTTTATAGATATGATCCACCGTGTTGGTGCTCGGATCACGGTAGAACGATTTGGTGTTGGTTTAACCTCGTTTAAGTTTTTCCGCGATTTAAAACCTGACTTTATCAAAATGGATGCAAGCTATACTCGCGGCCTTGAAGAAGATAAAAATAACCAATACTTTATGCGTTTAATGGTCGACCTCGCGCATCGAATTGGTGTTAGTGTTTTTGCTGAGGGTGTTGAAAGCCAAGAAGAAAAACACATTATTGAAACTTTATGTCTTGATGGTGTGCAAGGTTATTACATCGAAAAGCCAAAAGATATTTAATCAATCTAAAAGGTGCTTTGAGCACCTTTTTAGTTTTCTAGTAGTTTATTTCCCCCTCCCCTGATCTGCTTTATCATTCCAAATGTCAGTAACTAGGTTAA
This sequence comes from Pseudoalteromonas sp. SR41-8, assembly GCF_014163915.1. Lineage (NCBI taxonomy): Bacteria > Pseudomonadati > Pseudomonadota > Gammaproteobacteria > Alteromonadales > Pseudoalteromonadaceae > Pseudoalteromonas > Pseudoalteromonas sp. SR41-8. The sequence continues at coordinate 157,367 of NZ_JACJEE010000006.1, read as the reverse complement.
TGAACAGTTAATCTTTATTTATCATGCTATAAAATTCTAAATGCAATTCACTATCATTATTAAATGAGCCGTTTATTTACCTTCTACGTGTTGTTAAACAGCCAATAAAAAAGGATAATGTCGGCGTTTATTATAGCTTGAGGCGAACATGACAGAATATGTATTGCTGTTGATCGGCACAGTACTGGTTAATAACTTTGTGTTAGTACAATTTTTAGGTCTATGCCCGTTTATGGGTGTATCTGGCAAACTGGATACAGCTATAGGCATGTCACTTGCGACCACTTTTGTGTTAACACTTGCCTCTGTAACAAGCTATCTAGTTAATCAATATATTTTGATCCCACTTGATATCACGTATTTACGTACTCTAAGCTTTATTTTAGTGATTGCGGTGGTGGTTCAGTTTACCGAAATGGTAGTCAGAAAAACCAGCCCTACGCTGTATCGCTTACTCGGTATATTTTTACCTTTGATCACCACAAACTGTGCGGTCTTAGGTGTTGCGTTACTAAATGTCAAAGAGGATCATACGTTTTTACAATCTGCAGTATATGGCTTTGGCGCTGCTGTTGGTTTTTCTATGGTACTGGTATTATTTGCAGCTCTTCGTGAACGCTTAACCGCTGCTGACGTACCTACCCCCTTTAAAGGCGCATCGATTGCGATGATCACCGCAGGCTTAATGTCGATGGCCTTTATGGGCTTTACAGGATTAGTGAAGTTTTAACATGACCTTGTTTTATGCCTTGATTGCGCTGGGAACCCTAGCACTCATTTTTGGTTTGATCTTAGGATTTGCTGCTGTGCGCTATAGAGTGCAAAGTAATCCGATTGTTGAACAGATCGATACTATATTACCGCAAACACAGTGCGGCCAGTGTGGGTATCCGGGTTGCCGCCCTTATGCAGAAGCCATCGCCAATGGCGATGAGATTAATAAATGTCCACCAGGTGGCGATGCGACAGTAAAAAAATTAGCTGACTTAATGGGTGTTGAAGCTAAACCCCTTGCCGGTGGCGAACAAGCTGAACCGATAAAAACCGTTGCCTATATACGTGAAGATGAATGTATTGGTTGTACCAAATGTATTCAAGCTTGTCCTGTCGATGCTATTGTTGGTGCCACGCGCCAAATGCATACTGTTTTAATTGATGAATGTACGGGTTGTGACTTATGTGTTGAACCTTGTCCTGTTGACTGTATTGATATGCTGCCTGTAGAAACCACTAAGCAAACGTGGAAATGGCAACTAGATGCAATCCCAGTAACACAGATTGATTAAGGGCTCCCTATGGAAAAGCTAATCGCACAGATAAAACAAGGTAAAGTGTGGCCGTTTCCAGGTGGCATTCATCCACCGGGACAAAAAACAATTTCCAACAGTCAAGCAATCGCCCGTTTACCTTTGCCTGACAAACTCGTTGTGCCATTAAAACAACATATTGGTGCTAACGGTCAACTGATCGTCGAAAAAGGCCAACAGGTACTTAAAGGGCAAGCACTTACAAAGCCTGTTGCGAATTGGTCGGTGCCAATACACGCCCCCACTTCTGGTACTATTACTGATATTTGCCAAATGCCGTCTGCGCATCCATCGGCATTGCCTGAATTGTGTGTAATTATTGAGCCCGATGGCCAAGATAGCTGGTGTGCGTTAGCACCGGTGACAACACCAAGCCAGCTTTCTCACGAGCAACTTATCGATATAATTCATGACCGTGGTATTGCCGGTATGGGCGGTGCAGGATTCCCAACTTATATTAAAGCAGATAGTCGCAAAGCAATTGAGTATTTTATTGTTAATGCAGTGGAATGTGAGCCCTATATTACTGCTGATGATGTACTAATGCGTGAGCATGCTGCAGGCATTATTGCTGGCATAGAGATCATGCAGCAATTGCTTACACCAACACTTACTATCGTTGGTATAGAAGATAACAAACCAGAGGCCATCGCAGCCATGCAGGCAGCGGCTGAGTATAATGACAAAATAATCATTCAAACAGTTCCTACTGTTTATCCTTCTGGTGGTGAAAAGCAATTAATTAAGCTACTTACCAATAAAGAAGTCCCTAGTGGGGGAATTCCAGCAGATATCGGTGTGTTAGTACAAAACGTCGGCACTTTATTTGCTGTTCATCAAGCTGTCTATGAAGGTAAGCCACTAATTGAACGTGTTATTACGGTAACAGGTAATACAATTCATAATCCGGGTAATGTATGGGCTTTATTAGGCACTGAAATAAAACATCTACTTGATTGCCAAGGCTTTTCACCAGTGCCACAGCAACGCGTTGTAATGGGCGGCCCTATGATGGGCTTTACTTTGCCAACGGTGCGTATCGGCGTGGTAAAAACCACTAACTGTATTTTAGCCCCAGATCATGATGAGCTGGCAGAGCCCGGCCCTGAAAAAGCCTGTATTCGTTGTAGTGCTTGTGCTGATGCCTGCCCTGCTTCACTGTTGCCTCAGCAATTACAATGGTTTGCTAAATCAAAAGAATACGACAAACTGAAAGAGCATAACCTGTTTGATTGTATTGAATGCGGTGCTTGCGCGTATGTGTGCCCAAGTGAAATTCCGCTGGTGCAGTATTACCGTGTGGCTAAAGTTGAAATAAAAGAACAGCAAGCTGAGCAAGTTAAAGCTGAACGTGCGAAAGAGCGCTTTGAACTTCGAAAACAACGCCTAGAGCGGGAGCAAGAAGCACGACAAAATCGCCATAAACGCAAACCAGCTGCTGAAAAATCGGCTGACGAAAAACAAAAAATTGCCGATGCTCTAGCACGCGTTAAAAACAAACCAGCAAAAGATGACGACAAATCAGCTGTGGCCGCTGCAATTGCTCGCGCCAAAGCTAAAAAACAAAATCAAGAAGCAACGCTTGAACCAGATAACAGTGACGTAGCATTAGAGCGCGCAGCGCGCAAAGAGCAAGCTCGCAAATACAAAGAGCAAAAAGCCGCAAGCAGTACAGCTGCTGATCCGGATGATAAAAAGTCAGCCGTGGCCGCTGCGATTGCCCGCGCTAAAGCGAAAAAAGCGGCGGCATCAGAAGATGAAAGCGATAACACGACTGCTGCACCTACTGATGATAAAAAAGCCGCTGTAGCCGCTGCAATTGCTCGTGCTAAAGCAAAAAAGGCAGCACAAGCAGCAAGCGTAGAAAACGACAACTCTGAAAGTGAAGTCGCTACAGCCTCACCTGCCGATGATAAAAAAGCCGCTGTCGCTGCTGCTATTGCTCGTGCAAAAGCGAAAAAGGCAGCACAGGCTGAACCAGCAGCAAGCGTAGAAAACGACAACTCTAAAAGTGAAGTCGCTACAGCCTCACCTGCCGATGATAAAAAAGCCGCTGTCGCTGCCGCCATTGCCCGCGCTAAAGCGAAAAAGGCTGCAAAAGCTGAACAAGCGGCTAGCGTAGAAAACGACAATTCTGAAAGTGAAATCACTACAGCCTCACCTACTGATGATAAAAAAGCCGCTGTCGCTGCTGCTATTGCTCGTGCAAAAGCGAAAAAGGCAGCACAAGCAGCAAGCGTAGAAAACGACAACTCTGAAAGTGAAGTCACTACAGCCTCACCTGCCGATGATAAAAAAGCCGCTGTCGCTGCAGCTATTGCCCGCGCGAAAGCGAAAAAGGCTGCAAAAGCTGAACAAGCGGCTAGCGAAGAAAACGACGATGCTGAAAATGAAACTTCGGCTACAGCGATAAACGAAGCTGAAATCGCTGAAGATAAACCAGAACAGACCGCACAAGATAAGAAAAAGGCCGCTGTTGCCGCTGCGATTGCCCGTGCAAAGGCTAAAAAATTACAACAAGAAGGAAGTGATAAGTAATGAAGCTAACGATGGCCAGTTCGCCGCATAGCCACAGTCATAAATCACTTAGCAGGTTGATGCAAACAGTGATCTTAGCCTGTATTCCTGGACTTATCGCACAACTGTATTTTTTTGGTACGGGTGTATTGATCCAGCTAATTTTAGCGTTAGTCACGGTTAGTATCAGTGAAGCCATTATTATGCTTATTCGCAAGCGCCCTGTATGGCCTGCGCTTGGAGATGGCAGTGCATGGCTTACTGCGGTCTTATTAGCATTAAGTATTCCGCCACTCGCCCCATGGTGGGTTATTGTGATCGGTAGCTTTTTTGCCATCGTCATTGTTAAACAGCTCTATGGTGGCCTTGGTTTCAATTTATTTAACCCTGCCATGGCTGCATACGTGTTATTGCTTATTTCGTTCCCTGTGCAAATGACCACTTGGATGCCAGTTAGTGACTTACTGGCAAACCCAATTAGTCTTACTCAACAGCTTAGCGTTATTTTTAATGGCTTTACCAGTGCAGGTTTTAGTGTTGATCAACTTAGAGTTGGGGTTGATGGCGTAACAATGGCCACACCTTTGGATACCATCAAGACTGATATCGCTCATGGTTTAACCGTATCTGAAAGCATGCAAGCCGCTATTTTTAATAGTTGGTTAGGACAAGGTTGGGGCTGGGTAAATCTTGGCTTTTTAATCGGTGGCTTATACCTTATTAAAGCCAAAGTTATAAATTGGCATATCCCAGTTGGTGTACTTGCATCAATTGCTGTGTGCAGCGCAATTGGTTATATCGCAGCACCTGGTACTGAGCCTGGTATGGTATTTCATTTATTTAGTGGCGCAACCATGTTAGGGGCCTTTTTCATAGCCACGGATCCGGTTTCGGCAGCTACCACTAATCGCGGCCGGTTAATTTACGGCGCATTGATTGGTTTATTAGTTTATTTGATCCGTACTTTTGGCGGTTACCCAGATGCCATGGCCTTTGCTGTGTTACTACTCAATATGGCCGTGCCACTGATAGACTATTACACTCAACCACGTACTTATGGCCATGGGGTGAATAAATGATTATTTCATCAATGACAAAAAATGGCGCTATTTTAGCCCTGTTTGCCCTGCTCACTACCGGCGCTGTTGGTATTATCCATAACCTCACGGCTGACAGTATTGCAGAGCAAGAGCGCAAACAACTTTCATTACAGCTGCAAGATGTACTCGCCCCTAATTTTTACGATAATACTCTTTATCAAGATTGTGCCATCATTGATGATCCACTACTTGGTAATAAACCACAAACCGTTTATCGTGCTCGCAAGGGTGGCCAACCTGTTGCTTTAGTAATGCGCCACGTGACGCCAAAAGGTTATAGCGGCGATATAAGTTTATTAACTGCCGTATTTGCAAACGGGGACGTTGCCGGAGTACGTGTTACTAAACACGAAGAAACGCCTGGTCTTGGTGATAAAGTAGAAATGAAAAAATCTCTTTGGATCACCTCATTTAAAGATAAAACTGTACTTGATGACGACGATACTCGCTGGGCAGTAAAAAAAGATGGCGGAGACTTTGATCAATTCACTGGCGCTACCATTACACCACGCGCCGTGGTTGGCTCAGTAAAACACGCTGTGTTATTCTCAAAAAACAATTTCGATGCGGTATTTAGTGCTGATAACGCATGCCAAATAGGTGAGCCATGAGCCAATTAAAAGAACTGTTTAACGAAGGAATGTGGAAAAACAACCCTGCCCTCGTGCAATTACTCGGTTTGTGCCCACTACTGGCCGTCACATCAACGATAACCAATGCGATGGGCCTCGGTTTAGCCACTCTGCTGGTATTAGTTGGCTCGAACGTCACAATTTCTGCGGTGCGTAATTTCGTGCCAAAAGATATCCGCATTCCTGTATTTGTGATGTTTATCGCAGGCTTTGTAACCATAGTGCAGCTATTAATGAATGCCTATACGTTTGGCTTATATCAATCGCTAGGAATATTTATTCCACTGATAGTTACTAACTGCGCTATTATCGGCCGCGCTGAAGCGTATGCCTCTAAGAATCCGATTCATTTATCAGCGTTTGACGGTTTAATGATGGGCTCTGGCTTTATGGTAGTACTGGTTGTGCTTGGCGCAATGCGTGAGTTGATCGGCCAAGGTACCTTATTTGATGGCGCCGATTTACTACTGGGCCCATGGGCATCGGTTTTACGCATTGAAGTATTTAGTTTTGATAATCAATTTTTGCTCGCTATTTTACCACCCGGTGCATTTTTAGGTTTGGGCTTACTGATTGCTGCTAAAAATGTCATTGATGCGCAAATAAAAGCAAAACAAGTAGCACCACCAGTGGCCGAAAAAGGCCCACGAGCAAGGGTCACCAGTTTAACTTAAGGGGAAGCGCACAGTATTTACTGTGCGTTTAAGTTGCATGAATAAAGAAAAACGATACGAAATACTCTCTCGCTTGCGCGAGCAAAACCCACATCCAGAAACCGAGCTTGAATATTCAAGCCCGTTTGAACTGTTAGTTGCGGTAACGCTATCAGCACAAGCAACTGACGTTGGCGTCAATAAAGCCACCCGTAAGCTCTTTCCCGTAGCCAATACGCCGCAAGCAATTTTAGATTTAGGCCACGATAAACTTCGCGATTATATTAAAACCATTGGTTTGTTTAATTCTAAAGCTGCCAATGTGTACAAAATGTGCCAAATTTTAGTTGATAAGCACAACAGCGAAGTGCCTGAGAATCGTGAAGCCCTAGAAGCCCTACCCGGCGTTGGCCGTAAAACTGCCAATGTGGTACTCAACACCGCCTTCGGCTGGCCGACAATCGCGGTAGATACCCACATAGACCGCGTATCAAACCGCACTAAATTTGCTATGGGTAAGAACGTTGTTGAAGTAGAAAAAAAGCTATTAAAAGTTGTACCAGCAGAGTTTAAAGTAGATGTACATCACTGGCTCATTTTACATGGACGTTATACCTGTGTGGCGCGTAAGCCAAAGTGTGGCAGCTGTATAATTGAAGATTTATGTGAGTTTAAAGAAAAGACTGAGTAACTAATTTTTAATTGAAATATTAAGATAATCATACGATATGTGCCCTACGTATGATTATCTTAATTTGAAAACCTCAAATAAACGCTTAACCTTTAAACATTACCGGACATAAACTCTATACTCCCAAGGCGCCAACTTAAGGCTTGCGTCTTCAGTAAGCGTTGCCTTTTGTTTGCTAAATAGCTCTGTATATACTCCAGCTGTTTGTAGACCCATAAATTGAATATCTTGCTCTTTATCAGAAAAATTAATCACAACAAACACTTTATCTTTGGTATTTTCGCGGATAAAACTAAACACCTCTGTCGGATTAGTATTATAAATACGCTCCATTGTCGCGCCATATTTACCATGCCACAACGCACTATTTTGTTTCTGCAAAGCTAAGAGCTTCTGAATCAATGGCTTAAATTTATGTTCTTTCCATTCGATAGGATCTTTTTCAAAAAACTCAAGCCGCTTAATATTCCCAGCTTCAAGTCCATTATAAATTAATGGCATACCTTCACCGACAATAGACAATACGATTGCTGTCGCTACTTTTTCTTCGCTACCATAACGCTCAAACACGGTTCCTTCCCATGAATTAGCATCGTGATTTGAAACATACGTCATCCGATAGCTATTTTTCGGATACGCTCCCTCATTCCATGAATAGTATACAAACAATCTATTTAAATCAGCGTGACCACTTAAAATATCATGAATAGCTTCCTGCCAAGACCATGCATAAGTAGCATCAAAAGCTTTAGCATGTAAATCACGCATTTCCCATTCAGCTAACATAAAAACGGGCTTGATCGCGTCTAGCTCCGCCCTAACGTTTTCCCAAAAATCGAGAGGAACAAAACCAGCTACATCACATCGATAACCATCAATATTTACTTCTTTGACCCAATACTTCATTGCATCAGTCATGTATTCACGCATTTCTGGTACGTTATAATCAAAGTCGATTATGTCTGACCAATCCCACCACGGCGTAGGTTGAAAATTACCTTGCGAATTTTTTGTATACCAATTTGGATGCTTATGTCTTAATTCATTATCCCAAGCACTATGATTTGCTACCCAATCTAGAATAACGTACATACCTAATTCGTGAGCAGCGTTAACAAAGCTTTTTAAGTCATCTAAGGTACCAAACTCAGGATTAACACCGTAGTAATCTTTTACTGAATAAGGGCTACCCAGCGACCCTTTTCTGTTTTCTTCGCCAATCGGATGAATCGGCATTAACCAAAGAATATCGACGCCAAGTTCTTTTAATCGTGGTAGTTGATGCTCAGCGGCTGCAAATGTTCCTTCAGGTGTGAACTGTCGCGTATTAATTTGATAAAAACTTGCGTTCTTACTCCACAGAGGATGCGTTAACTTCACATATTCTTGTGGAACATAATTAGAGGAAATATTTGTTGTCTTAGTTTTTTTACTTATATTAGTGCAGGCACACAGCCCTAAAAATAGTAATATTATTGAAAGGTTTTTCATTTATAAAGCCCCTTAAACGATTAAGTTTTAACAATATGCGATGTAGTGAAATTATTTTCAACAAACTATTAACATGAATACGTATGTAAGTCTTAATGCCTATCTACGATAATTATCATTCGGTTGGCCTACCATCGCTGTAGATACGCATATATTCCGTGTATCAAACCGTACTAAGCTTGCCATGGGTAAGAACGTTGTTGAAGTAGAAAAAAGTTTTTAAAAGTTGTACCAGCAGAGTTTAAAGTCGATGTCTATCACTGGCTCATTCTTCACGGGCGTTATACTTGCGTAGCACGTAAACCAAAATGTGGCAGTTGTATTATTGAGATTTATGTGAGTTTAAAAATAAAACAGATTAGTCCTAGGTCTTTTACTAGCTATGTTGAAACTGCGGTTTTGCTCATTTTACGCTATAAACCTCTCCAGTTTAATTAAACCACTACATATCTGGAAATTCCCCGTTTTAGCAAGAGTCCATCACACCAAGTTATTGAGCTTCATGTTTAAGCCAATCGATAAATAATTCAACTTTTTTGGCGTTTTGATTTTTAAGTGTGGCTACGTAGTACCTTTGTTGACAAGATACTTCTTTTCCGGGAAATGGCTTAATCAATTCGCCTGAGATGATTCTTTTCTGAACTAAGCTGTGCCTGCCCATTGCAATACCTGCATTATTTATAGCGGCAATAACCGCCAAATCAGATCGATCAAAACCCATACTCGGTATCTGTTTAATTGGCTCAATGCCATATGTCTTTGCCCAAGACTCCCACTCATCCAGGTTAGAGTCGTAATTCCAAGCTTGGTTGTCATGCAGCAATGTGCATTTATGTAAATTTTGTACACCTGCCTCTAAATCGTGTTTTTTCGCATAGTCCGGTGTACATACTGGGGAAATAGACTCTGACATTATCTGCTGATACCAAAATTTTTGTGGCGTTTTATCATCAAAATAGATAGCGACATCGATGCCGTGTCCATAAAAGTTGATATTTTCGTTTCCCGTCAAGATATTAAGTCCAATTGCAGGATGTAACTCTTTGAATTTATAGATACGAGGCACTAACCAGCACTGCGCAAAAGATGGACGTGAATAGATGGTGAGCGTTCCTGATATCTCACCATCTCGTACTTCTAGGATTTCTTGATTTAATGTGTTTAGAGATTGTTTTAAGGTGCGATAAATTCGCTCCCCTTCAGAGGTTAGGCTTATTTTTCTGTGGGAACGTTTAAATAATTGGATCCCAAGTTCATCTTCTAGTCCATTGATGCGGTGTGATATCGCGCTTGGTGTTATTGACAATTCTTCTGCTGATAAAGAAAAAGAACAGTGTCTGGCAGCAACTTCAAATGTATGAAGCTTGGAGAGCTGAGAGCTATTTAACCGCTGATTCTTAGCAAAAATGTTATCCTTGGTATACATGAAGCCACCTTTCAGAATGAAGCCCGCCTATTACGTCCATTATCAAGCACGCTGGTTTTGTATGAGTTAATCTAACTTAAATATCTGAATAAATCCAAATTATCAATTAAATAACGCTGTTGTTTTAATATAGCTCATGCATGTGTGAATTTTGATCGCTTGTCATCATTTTGTATCTTTTGTTTAATGCGTCTAAATCAAACAGTAAACACAAGCTAACAAGATGAAATTGCAACTCTGGTTAGTCAGGGTAATGCGGCGCAACAATGACAGAACTTTTTAAATATTATACGACTGATACATTTATAGTTTCTTTTTTAACTTTGGAAGATACCTTCCTGCTGTCGTACATCATCTACGTTTAAGGAATAAAATGAGCACATTAAACATTCAACAACTCTTTACTGATTTCCCTCTGATTAAAAAACTAATCGCCTTAGACGAAGTCTGTTGGTTTAACCCAAATATGACAACTCTGGCTGAAGGTCTCCCTTATGTAGGGCTAAATCAGGCAGATGTAGAGGACGCTAGTGAACGACTCAAAAGGTTTGCTCCTTATCTGGTGAAGGCATTTCCTGAAACCGCCAAAACAAACGGCATTATAGAATCTGATGTTGTTGCTATTCCAACCATAAAAAAGGCTCTTGAACAGCAGTATGACACAGAGATTAGAGGAACATTATTACTGAAAAAAGATAGCCACCTGCCGATTTCGGGTTCAATTAAAGCACGTGGTGGTATCTATGAAGTGTTAACTCATGCCGAAAAGCTAGCAATGCAAGCTAGGTTACTCTCTGAATCCGATGATTACAGCAAACTGTTTAGTAGTGAATTTAGCGCTTTCTTTAAGCAGTTTAGTATCGCTGTGGGTTCTACCGGTAATTTAGGAATGTCTATTGGTATTATAAGCGCGAAACTTGGATTTTCAGTGTCTGTCCATATGTCGGCCGATGCGCGTCAATGGAAAAAGGACAAACTTCGTTCTCATGGCGTAAAAGTTATTGAATACAAAAAAGATTACGGTGTCGCGGTTGCCCAGGGACGTAAGCAAGCGGAAAAAGATCCGACGTGCTTCTTTATTGATGATGAAAACTCGACAACTCTTTTCCTAGGCTATGCCGTTGCTGGAGAACGATTAAAGAAGCAGTTCGAAAAAATGAAAATTCAGGTAGATGAGCAGCATCCACTGTTTGTCTACTTACCTTGCGGAGTGGGCGGCGGTCCTGGTGGCGTGGCGTTTGGTTTAAAAATGGCATTTGGTGACAATGTTCATTGTATCTTTGCGGAGCCCACCCATTCGCCTTGCATGTTATTGGGAGTTCTTACTGGCCTTCATGACAAAATTTCAGTTCAGGATATTGGTATCGATAATATAACTGCTGCTGACGGGCTTGCTGTTGGCCGCGCTTCTGGATTTGTGGGAAGAGCAATGGAAAGGTTACTTGATGGTTTTTATACCATTACTGATGAAAAGATGTATCACCACCTTGGAGAGCTTAATAAATATGAAAATATTCAGTTAGAGCCTTCTGCTTTAGCTGGAATACTGGGCCCTGTCTTGGTATCTGGCAATGAAGAGTATATTCAACGGATCCAACAGAACGATCAAAAACTGAAAAATGCCACCCACTTAGTTTGGGCCACAGGTGGGGGTATGGTTCCTGAAAACGAAATGGCGTCGTATCTCACTCAGTCTGTGCGCTGAATTTAAACAAGCCAGCTGCCAACTGCGCCTTTGTCAAATATTCATTTTCCTGCGCCATATGGCCGCCAAAGAAGACGAAACTTCCGTTTTCAAAAGTAAATTCACGTTCATTTTAGGATGGAAGTTAAGGTCAGTCCAATGAACCTGCAACAAATAAAGTCTATGAAGGGAGCGATTACATCAACAGAGAAAGAAAAATTTAAGCACTACCATCCACATAACACAGGAATGATCACTCATGAAACAAAGACTATTAAAAGCAGCTGTGCTTCCTTTAATGATCGCTTTGCCGTCAGCTGCCAATACTGAAGATGAAGGGGTGACAAACAAAACCAGCTTTAACTTCTATGGCACACTACGCCCGACTTTCGGTATCACCAGCAACGGTAGTGAAGACAGTTGGGACGTCAAGGACGCTCTTTCACGTATCGGCTTCAGCTCCCAAAAAGCACTGGGTAACGGCATGACTGCTTTTGCCACTGGTGAATTCAAGATTGCCATCGATAAAAACGGTGATCTAGGTGAAGCGCGTAAAGCTTTCGTTGGCATCAATGGCGACTTCGGTCGTGTTGCCATAGGTAAGCAGTGGTCCACTATCTACAACATGCTAGGCGATCCGGTCGATATTTTTAACCGCGCCAGCAGCCCACTAGCCTACGATCACATTGGTCCGTATCGCATCAACAACTATGTCTCTTACCGCAAAATCATCGGTGATTTCTCCCTTGCCACAGATGTTCAGATCGATGATGAAAATGAAGCTTCACAGAACACGGATCGCTTCAACACAGGTCTAGCCTACAGCGCCAACAATCTTCGCCTAGCCGTTGCTTACTACATACAGAAAATGGCTGTTGACAAAAAAGAAATACGCGGTGTCAGTGCCGCCAAGAGCTTTGGTGATCTCTACCTAGCCGCCACCTTCACAGATACAGACGACCAGGGCGTAAACAAGACTAGCCTAGACATGGTTGCCGCTTATAAGCTAAGTAATGGCTACAAGCTAAAAATCGGTATATCCGACTTTGACAGCAGCGTTGATGTCACCAGCTTCCGGGCTTACAACGCGACCCTCGAGTGGCACCCTCGCAATGACTTCTACCTTTTCGGTGAAGTGCAGACCATGGATTGGAAAGCTGGCGACAGCACAAACTCCTTTATGGTCGGTCTTCGCTACAACTTTGACTACGGCTTCAAATTTTAAGCTTCGACAACACTGTGTTAATAATTCTCATATTCAGAAAACTGTTAGCTCGCGCCATCAACAGGATGCACTGCTTGTAATAGTTATTCACTGAATCACAATAAATAAAAGAGGTTACAATGGAAAATATTGTCAATATCATCTCTGTAATTAACGGCGTAGTATGGGGCCCACTGATGTTAGTAGCGATCCTCGGGGTTGGGCTATTCCTGATGATTGGATTAAAACTGATGCCCATCATGAAACTGGGCTCCGGTTTCAGACTGTTGTGGAGTGGTCGCACCCCTGACAAAGCAAGAAATATTGAAGGCGAGATCAGCCCATTTAACGCTCTGATGACCTCGCTGTCAGCAACCATCGGTACTGGGAACATCGCTGGTGTGGCAACCGCAATATTTCTTGGTGGTCCGGGTGCGTTATTTTGGATGTGGTGTACTGCCCTTGTTGGTATGGCGACTAAGTTTGCTGAAGCAGTACTGGCGGTGCGTTTTCGTGAAGTCGATGAAGAGGGCAATCACAACGGTGGTCCGATGTACTACATCAAGAACGGACTAGGCAGCAAATGGGCCTGGCTGGGTATGGCATTTGCCCTGTTCGGGGCGCTCGCCAGTTTCGGTATCGGTAACACAGTGCAAGCTAATTCTGTAGCTGCTGCGCTGCAAAGCAACTTCAGTATCCCTACCTGGGCGACAGGTCTTGTCATGATGATTCTCGTCGGTCTAGTATTAATGGGTGGCATCAAGCGTATAGGTGACGTTGCTGGTAAGCTGGTCCCACTGATGGCTTTCTTCTATATCGGTGCCGGCCTTATTGTTCTGGGTATGAACTTCAATGAGATCCCGGCAGCTTTCGCCTTAATCATCGAAAGCGCCTTCAACCCTGTTGCTGCTTCTGGTGGTTTCGCCGGTGCTGCTGTAATGGCAGCAATTCGCTTCGGTGTTGCTCGCGGGGTATTCTCTAACGAAGCGGGTCTAGGTAGTGCGCCAATTGCTCATGCCGCGGCCAAGACCAACAATCCTGTTGCCCAAGGTTTGGTAGCTATGCTAGGTACCTTCATCGATACCTTGCTCATTTGTTCTATCACAGGTCTAGCCATTGTGGTTTCCGGCGCTTGGACTTCAGGTGAAACCGGTGCGGCGCTGACCTCCGCAGCCTTTGCCACGGCTTTACCTGATGTCGGTAACTACATTGTGGCTATCGCCTTGTCAGTCTTCGCCTTCACCACCATCCTAGGTTGGAGTGTCTACGGTGAAAAATGTGTCCAATACATATTGGGGATCAAAGCCGTCATTCCATTCCGTATTATGTGGGTTGTCGTTGTACCGATAGGCGCAATGGGATCGTTGGACTTCATCTGGCTGCTTGCCGATACCATGAACGCTCTGATGGCTATTCCTAACCTTATCGCCCTAGCACTGTTGAGCCCAGTAGTATTCAAGCTAACGCGTGAATACTTCACCAATGGCGAAAAGAAAGTTATCAGCGAATAAGTCAAAGCTGAGCGTCAGCAAGGCTAAACTCAATTTAACCGACGCTTAACACGTAGCCAGGCCACATTAGTCATTTTTTTAGTACGGCCTGATCACGTAAAGCTTGTAATGAACTCCGACCAAAAAGGTAAATATGCATTCATGAATTGGTTAGTAGACGCCGTATCGCCAAAGCCTATAAGAATAATATTTTGTTAATGAGAGTATCAGCAGGCATTAAACCACATTACAAATCGATAGTGAGCTTCGTGACCAAAATACTTGAACTGATTGAACCTGTGTTTAAAAAAGTATTGATAATATCCGATGAAAAAGTTTGATTGGGTATAATTATGAATAGCGAATGCTGGGCCGAAGGCTAAAAACCAAGGACGGTTTTTATAAAAAACGCATATCCACTAAATTTATTTGACGTTTAATTTGAATTGCCAAGCATCACCCTGTTTATTTTCACACTACCTAAAAATGAGCGGTAAATATAAAAATACAAACTTTAGGATAAGGGTCTACATTATTCCCCCAAGTATAAAGAGAAGATAGATTAGATAAATAAGGACTAAAATCTATCGTTCACACAGGCTCAATTTCGATATCATTTAACAAAATTTGAATATAATATTTTATGTGTACAAATGTCAGAGTAATTATTAGAACATTTTCAAAGTATTAATTTCACAAGTCTCAATCCTTTCGTTATGCTGTTGAGCATTATGAAATTTTATTGCGAGAATTCTTATGTTACCTATACTTCGTATCTTGTTAATTGAGCAAGACCCCGCCACCTTGCAAGAGCTTTCTACTAATCTGTCGAAAACCATCCCAAATTTTGAGCGAGATGATATTCATATCGATATTATTGAGCGTCTTGAGCTAAAACAAGCATTGGACATTGTAGAGGAAGATGGCGATATTCAGGCCGTAGTGCTTAGCTGGGATTTGCAAAATAAGGTTGGCGAACGCACTTATAGTCGCTTTATCGAGCAGTTAAAGGGGATCCGCCTTGAGTTGCCTGTTTATGTTATTGGCGATGATACGAAAGGGCTAGAAATAGTTAATGAGTCGGAGGAGATTGAGTCTTTCTTCTTTAAAGATGAGGTGATTTCTGATCCTGAAGCAATTTTAGGCTATATGATCAACGATTTCGATGACCGCTCAGAAACCCCATTTTGGACGGCGTATCGCCGTTATGTTGGCGAAGCGAACGACTCTTGGCATACACCGGGACACAGCGGTGGCTCTAGCTTTAGAAACTCCCCTTATATCAAAGATTTTTATCAGTTTTATGGTCGTAATGTGTTCGTTGGCGATCTGTCGGTTTCAGTGGACTCGTTAGGTTCATTGTCAGATAGCACCAATACAATTGGCCGTGCGCAAGAGTCAGCAGCGGCGACGTTTGAGGTTAAGCATACCTATTTCGTTACCAATGGATCGTCTACCTCAAATAAAATCATCTTGCAGACATTGCTGCGCAAGGGCGATAAAGTGATTATCGACCGCAATTGCCATAAGTCTGTGCACTATGGCATTTTACAATCAGCGAGTTTACCTGTTTATTTGTCGAGTATTTTAAATCCAAAATATGGCATCTTCGCGCCGCCGTCGTTGGCCGACATTAAACAGGCGATAGAACAAAATACCGATGCGAAATTGCTGGTTCTTACGGGTTGTACTTACGATGGCCTACTGAGCGATCTGAAACAGGTGGTCGATTTTGCCCATCAACATAGTATTAAAGTATTTATTGACGAAGCGTGGTTTGCTTACTCCCTGTTTCATCCAAGCCTACGATACTATTCCGCCATTCATGCTGGCGCTGACTACGTCACCCATTCAGCACATAAAGTGGTATCGGCGTTTTCTCAGGCGTCTTATATTCATGTTAACGATCCCGATTTCGATGCTGATTTCTTTCGCGAGATTTACAGTATTTACGCCAGTACATCGCCAAAATATCAGCTTATCGCATCGCTTGACGTGTGCCAAAAGCAGTTAGAGATGGAAGGCTATAAGTTACTCAATGCTTTGTTGAACCATGTGGAAGAATTTAAACAACAGATGGCTTCACTCAAGCAAATTAAAGTGCTAGGTAAACAAGACTTTATGGAAATATTTCCGCACTTTAGTGGTGATAACATGGGTCACGATCCGCTAAAAATTCTCATCGATATTAGCGAATTACCTTATTCATTAAAGGATATTCATAAATATTTGCTGGATGAAATTGGCCTAGAAATAGAGAAGTACACTCACAGCACCATCTTAGTATTACTGACGCTTGGCGGCACGCGCTCAAAAATAATTCGTCTTTATAATGCGCTCAAAAAACTCGACAGCGGTAAAGTGAAGTTGTCAAAATCGACGCGACGATCTCGCTTGCCTGAGAATCTACCAGCCATAGACTTAGCGTGTATTCCAAGCGATGCCTTTTATGGCGAGCGCGAATCTGTGCCTATCGGTAAAAGTAACAACCGTATTTGTGCCGGTTTAGTCACCCCCTATCCGCCAGGCATTCCTCTTTTGGTCCCGGGACAGCATATTACAGAGGAACATATAGAGTACCTTAAAGAGTTAGCAGGACAAGGTTTGACGATTCAAGGGAGTTTTGATGGTGAAATCTATGTTCTTAAGGGCAAAGTTCAAAAGTAAAAATATACTTTAATACAGTCGAACTCCTTATAACGAAACAGCAATGTCACACGATATTGCTGTTTAGTGCGTTATAATTCTAGGCCACGTTAATAGAACTTGGTGTGCTAAGCTAATGTTAATATTAGGTAATATCACGTCAGAATTTAAAGATAAGACAGAGTAAATAATACGAAGTATAGTAGATTAAAGAACTGACCCTGACACTACAAAAATAAATGAAGCGGATGCGTAATAATGCTAGTTAAGAACAAAAAAACGCTTACTTTAATGCGCATTGCTGCATTTATTGTCACCATCATGAGCATATACTTTTTTGCCCCTTGGCAGTTTGCTTTATATTACTTGCAACCGCTACCGGCGACGATCAAAGAACAAACACAAGAGGCTATTGAACAAGGAGTCGATGGCATTATTGTGTATATTCATAGACAAGGACAGCAACCTGAATCTTTTGCAAACGGTTGGCATAATCGAGATCAAAAAATCCCCGCTTCTGCTACTGCTTTGTTTAAGATTGGCAGTATCCGTAAGCTGTATGATGCATCAGCCTTAACAAAACTTGCCTCTGCTGGACTAATTGATGTGGATAAAACACTGGCTGATTATCTTCCATCGTTAATTGGACGCATTGAAAATGCAGATAAGATAACACTACGAATGATGGTAAAGCACAGAAGTGGCATACCCAATTACACAGACACTGATCATTTTGATTGGTCAATCACCTACCCCGACCCGCTTGCATTAGTACTCGATACTCCCGCTGACTTTAGTCCTAATGCTGATTACGGCTATTCTAATACTAATTATTTGTTGCTGCGGAAAATCATGTCTAATGTGCTGGGTTATGACCATAACCAATTTATTAAAAACGAGATTTTAACGCCATTGGGCTTAACGAATACCTTCGAGTCTGTAAATGAGATAAATTTAGCGCTATTAATGAGTGGCTATTATGTTGGCTACGAAAATGATTTTAAAGCACTTGATCAAGGGTATGTGGCAACAGCACAAGATGTGGGCGACTTTATTGTGGCATTAAATAATGGCACATTTTTTAGTGAACAAGAGCAAGCTTTGTATGCATCACTCTATAAATATGAGCACACAGGTTGGGTATTAGGGTATTCAAGCATTGCTCGTTATTATAAAGATATCGATACAGTCGTTGTGCAGTTTATAAATACTAATGGCAATGATACTGTGTTGCTCACAGAAATAATTTATAATCGGATTATTGATATTTTAACAGCGCAGCAGTAGTTACAGAGTAGCTGCGTTATCAAAAATTTATGTGAATTTTAAAGAGGGTTTAAATGCGTTTATTACACACCATGTTACGGGTTGCTGATCTAGATAAATCAATTGCGTTTTATACTCAAGTACTCGGCATGAAAGAGTTACGCCGTGCTGATAACGAAGAGTATCGCTATACCCTAGCCTTCGTAGGCTATGGCGATGAAAAAGACACAGCAGTACTTGAGCTGACCTATAACTGGGATACCGACAGCTATGATTTAGGCAATGCCTATGGTCATATCGCGATTGAGTTTGATGATATCTATAAAGCCTGTGCTGATATCAAGGCCGCTGGCGGCAATGTTAGCCGTGAGCCAGGACCTGTTAAAGGCGGCACAACAGAAATTGCTTTTGTAAAAGATCCAGATGGCTACTCAATTGAATTAATTCAGAAGAAAGAAAATATGAGTAAATTTTAGCAAATATATGTAATAGGTTTGCTAATCCGCTTTTTATTTATTTAAGCTCAACTCTGATACGATATTAAAAAAGGTGCTGTATGCACCTTTTTATCGTAATTGACTGTCTTTACTGCCACGTCGGTTAAACCCTTTAGAAAGCGTGCCTTTACCTTCTAGTTCAGCTTGGCAACTTACACAATACTTCACACCAGGTAACGCGAGCCTTCGTGCTTGTAGTATTGGTTCATCACATTCTTCACATAGCTCGGCACTAGCTCCAGAAACTAAATTACTTCTAGCATATTGCACAGCATCATTAACGCTGGCATCAATTTGATCTTGAATTGCACCCTCTCGTGCCCATCCACTTGCCATATAACCTCCTATTTATTTGGACGTTTATATGTACGCTAACATAGATGAAGTTTATTTAAGCTGAATATAAGAAAGGGAAAGATACTAATAAAATTTAGGAATTATTATATAAAAGATTTAATTTTTAGATTTTAACTTGGATGAATAATTCTGAAGTAACTATAGAAATGCAGTTAAATTGATGTTACAGGCTTTTTAATAAAAGCCATCTTACTAATAAATAGTAAGTTTCGTCCCAAGAGATTAGTACTCTTGTTAACGTTGTGTATAGAGAGTGCAGTGTCACACTTCCTTGCACATTACTTAAAAAAAGTAAATGGCGTCCCCAAGGGGATTCGAACCCCTGTTACCGCCGTGAAAGGGCGGTGTCCTAGGCCTCTAGACGATGGGGACACAGAATATGTGTCACTAGGACAACTGAATGGTTTAACTCGTTTCAGGCGAGCTGCTTAATAACACTGCACTTCCTTATTTAACATAAGTAAGTGGCGTCCCCAAGAGATTAGTACTCTTGTTAACGTCGTGCATAGAGAGTGCGGTGTCACACTGCTTTATACATTACTTAAAATAAGTAAGTGGCGTCCCCAAGGGGATTCGAACCCCTGTTACCGCCGTGAAAGGGCGGTGTCCTAGGCCTCTAGACGATGGGGACACAGAATATGTGTCACTAGGACGACTGAATAGTTTAACTCGTT
>NZ_JACJEE010000006.1:94789-137632 GCF_014163915.1 Pseudoalteromonas sp. SR41-8 | reverse complement strand
CAAGGGGATTCGAACCCCTGTTACCGCCGTGAAAGGGCGGTGTCCTAGGCCTCTAGACGATGGGGACACAGAATATGTGTCACTAGGACGACTGAATAGTTTAACTCGTTTCAGGCGAGCTGCTTAATAACACTGCACTGACTATGAAAATAGTAAGTGGCGTCCCCAAGGGGATTCGAACCCCTGTTACCGCCGTGAAAGGGCGGTGTCCTAGGCCTCTAGACGATGGGGACACATAAATGTGTCACTAGGACAACTGAATGGTTTAACTCGTTTCAGGCGAGCTATCTTAATAACACTACACCTACTATAGAAATAGTAAGTGGCGTCCCCAAGGGGATTCGAACCCCTGTTACCGCCGTGAAAGGGCGGTGTCCTAGGCCTCTAGACGATGGGGACACATAAATGTATCACTAGGACAATTGATTAGTTAGACTCACATCATGAGTTTTTAAGGTAATTGCGATTAATACAAATTAAGACTCGAGCTTAATTTGTTCGCTATTTTCTCGGTTAACCCGCCTTTAACTTATAAAAGTTAAGTGGCGTCCCCAAGGGGATTCGAACCCCTGTTACCGCCGTGAAAGGGCGGTGTCCTAGGCCTCTAGACGATGGGGACACAGAAAACTGCTACCCTAGGACAAACACTTTAATAAATTGGTGGAGCTATGCGGGATCGAACCGCAGACCTCTTCACTGCCAGCGAAGCGCTCTCCCAGCTGAGCTATAGCCCCAATTTATTTTGCTAAACACTTGCGCAGTTAAACCGTGCTGTGTATCGCTGAGTGCGGGGCGCATTCTATGCAGCCACCAAAATAATGTCAACATTTTTTTCAGTAACTTTCTTTAAACGGTTTAATTTTCAACAAACTGAATAATGAATAAACCGCGACGCTCAAAATACATGCAAGGGAGCTGTTTCAAAACAAAAATTAGGACTGAAAGGCGCACAATCTAGATTAACTGAGGTGAAATATATTCTAAAACATCAAAACAATAAGGTATACATTTATATGCAAAATAAAGTCGGAGTCTTTTCTTGTTTTTCACAACAACGTTTTCATCACCAAGTAAAACGAATTTAAGATGAACATACTAGCAATTAACTGCAACGCCCCTACTCTATTGTCAGTTATTTATATGATCACAGAGGCTCCATTAGTTACAGTCGGTGTTTTATATCAATCGTATTTAACTAACGGTATTTGGATTTTTCAATGCGATTGACTATAACCCTCCTCCCTCATGATTAAAAAACAAATCCGCTTTTGACTAACAGGCACCACTAGCTATTAAAGTATTGCATTAAATAATGAGTAAATTGATTGCACATATAGATTGAATGTAAGTAAATTGGCTATAAAACAATCTCAATCTTACTTCATTGATTATAAAACCTGCATCTAAAACATTTTTCCTCATTCAAGTGTTGACACATTTACAACTCTATCTATAATAGCGCCCCACAACAACGCAGCAATGAGTTGTTGTTTAGATGTGGGTGATTAGCTCAGTTCTAAGAAAAGAGAGCATCACCGCTATTTACAAGTAACGGCGAGGTTCACTGGTTAAAGTCCAGTACTATTTATTTTAATAGTAGCGTTTTAATTTATATGTGGGTGATTAGCTCAGTTGGGAGAGCATCGCCCTTACAAGGCGAGGGTCACTGGTTCAAGTCCAGTATCACCCACCACATATAGAACCTGTTATTATATTAGTAGTTGCATGTTTTAAATTTGTAATATGAGTCACAAGCTCAGTTGGAAAAAAGAGAGCATCACCGCTATTTACAAGTAACGGCGAAGTTCACTGGTTAAAGTCCAGTACTATTTATTTTAATAGTAGAGTTTTAATTTATATGTGGGTGATTAGCTCAGTTGGGAGAGCATCGCCCTTACAAGGCGAGGGTCACTGGTTCAAGTCCAGTATCACCCACCACATATAAAACCTGTTATTATATTAGTAGTTGCATGTTTTAAATTTGTAATATGGGTCACAAGCTCAGTTACAAGAAAAGGGAGCATCACCGCTATTTACAACTAACGGCGAGGTTCACTGGTTAAAATCCAGTACTATTTATTTTAATAGTAGCGTTTTAAATTTGTAATATGGGTCGTTAGCTCAGTTGGGAGAGCATCGCCCTTACAAGGCGAGGGTCACTGGTTCAAGTCCAGTACGACCCACCATTCTTAGAATGGTGCATATTACATGATATCTAGATGGGTGATTAGCTCAGTTGGGAGAGCATCGCCCTTACAAGGCGAGGGTCACTGGTTCAAGTCCAGTATCACCCACCATTTAGATATAAAACTTTACGGGTCGTTAGCTCAGTTGGGAGAGCATCGCCCTTACAAGGCGAGGGTCACTGGTTCAAGTCCAGTACGACCCACCATTTATAAAATGGTTATCGTAAAGTTTAGTAATTGATTATTTGGGGTCGTTAGCTCAGTTGGGAGAGCATCGCCCTTACAAGGCGAGGGTCACTGGTTCAAGTCCAGTACGACCCACCATTTAATCAAAATTATATGTGGGTGATTAGCTCAGTTGGGAGAGCATCGCCCTTACAAGGCGAGGGTCACTGGTTCAAGTCCAGTATCACCCACCACATATAAAACCTCACGTTATATTCTTCAATCGATAATTAGCTCAGCTGAAAAAAAAAGAGCATCGCCACCCTTCACAAATAATGGCGAGGGTCACTGGTTCAAGTACAGTATCACCCACCACATATAAAACCTTTTAAAACCCTCAATCAAACCTTACGTTATATTCTTTAATCGATAATTAGCTCAGCTGAAAAAAAAAGAGCATCGCCACCCTTCACAAATAATGGCGAGGGTCACTGGTTCAAGTCCAGTATCACCCACCACATATAAAACTTCTTAGTAATTCTGTTAAAAATAAAATTCAAAAAGCCTCTAAATACGCTAATTCTTTTCCAAACCTTAAACTCTTTTAATATGTTCCTTGATGGATAATTAAGTTTGAAAAGCATCAACCTAGGCGCTTTACAAACCTAGGGTCTCCTATCTCTATAAAAATCCTCAAGCAATAACTAGCGCTACCTAAATTTGGATAATCAAGCTACTTTAAAACCCATAACTGATCAAATAAACGAAGTCTGCGGTATTAAATTTTAAATTCCCTTGTCAGCGACTAGACTGTTTATTATAGTCTCTGATACGTTCATGTGGTCACAAGTCTAATGCCAGCAAAGATTTTTTCTAATGCAAAAATACTTATAGTTGAAGAGCAGCCTCTTGCTCAAAGCTATATGAAACAGTCGCTCGAAAAACTTGGCTTTCGACAGCTGCGCTTTGCTGAACATGCAAATTCAGCGAAAGAGCAGTGCACCAGTGAACAGTTTGATCTGATTGTTTGCTCTTTTAATTTGAGTAAGCACCAAGATGGCTATCAGCTATATGAAGAGTTACGCGTTAAGCGTTTAATAAAAAACTCTACAGGATTCATTTTTATTTCAGCTGAAACCAGTGGTTCTTTGGTACACAGCGTGCTTGAACTACAACCCGATGACTTTTTGGTCAAGCCATTCACAATACATGACCTTAAAACGCGTATAGAACGAATTTTACTGCGTAAAAATCATTTACAAGCAATATATAATTTCATTGACGATGGTAATGATTCTAAAGCACTAAAAGCAATCAATGCCGCGCTTGATAAAAAAGGCAATGCTTATAGTGCAATATTATTGCGTTTAAAAGGTGATGCTCTACTTCGCTTAAAACGAGTAGATACTGCAAAAGCATTCTTTAAATCAGTTCTTGATATTCAAAAATTCACATGGGCAAAGGTAGGTTTAGTTGAAGCATTAATTGCTAATAATGAGCATATTCTTGCGCAAAGAATGCTGAAAACGATGCTGCAACGTCATGAAACACGATTAGTCGCACTCGATTTACTTGGTAAACTGGAGATTAAATTAAACCAATTTGAATTAGCGCAAGATTTTTTAAGCCAAGCTGTTGATATTGCTCCACGCAATATCGAACGCCAAAAATCACTTAGCCATGTATCGCTGGTAAATCATGATTATGAAAAAAATTATCTAACACAAAAAGATATCGCCAACTTTGCCAAACATTCGATTCACGATCATCCTGACGTATATTTAAATGCTGCACGTGCTGGTATCGATTTTGCTTTAACAACAGATCAGAGCGATCAGATTCAAAGGATTTCAAGACAAACTAATCAATACTTAACTGATTTAAAAAGCCAATTTCCAAATAGTCACAATCAGGCGCAAATAGATGTTTTAAATGCCCGTTTACACTATCTAAAGGACGAACATCAAAAAGCGAAAAAGTTGATTGAGCAGCTCGACGATGACGATAGCCACATTCGCTCTGTAGACGGCGCACTTGATAAAGCAAAGGCATTTCATGAGCTAGGGTTTCATCACAAAGCACAATCGTTATTTAACCAAATTATCAGTCATTGTGAACGTCATCCAACAGTCAGTGATGCTGTTTATTTACGTTATATTCAACAACAACAAAGTGAACGCCGTGATATAAAAATGGGCCCTAAAGAGCTGAATAACCATGCAGTTACACAGTTTAATCGTGGTCAATTAAATACCGCTCTTGAAGCATTCACACAAGCATTTAGAGTAATGCCTCGTAATCCTAGTATTGCTTTAAATTTATTGCAGTGTCTATTTGATAATTCCAAGCAAAATGGCCAAACCTTAAACCTAATGATGGCAAAAAAATGCTATGCGTTACTCAATACGACACCATTAGACAACGAGCAGCAACAACGCTTTAATAAAATAGTACAACAAGCAACGAGTATGGGGCTAACACTTGCTAATCTAGAAGAGCCTGGCAAAACCAAATAGAATAATAAATATTATTCAGCAAAGAGCAGGCTAAATAAATAGTTTAGATAAGGTGTTGTTTATAAGAATGAGGAATACGAAATTAAAAATATCGCTGATAAGCGGTGATATGACTTTTAAAATCCAGCCTTACTGGAATCGTATCATGTAAATTCAGTAAGGCATTGGTTATTGTCAATTACGAGCTAATAAATTACACCTTCTTCAATGAGACCGCGTTTATACAATAACGCAAACCACTTGGCATTGGCCCATCAGGGAATACATGACCTAAGTGTGCATCACATACATTACACACAGTTTCTATTCTTTGCATACCATGGGTCTTGTCACCATTATAAGCAATCGAGTTTAGTTGCGCGGGTTGAGTAAATGATGGCCAGCCAGTGCCACTATCAAATTTTTCATCACCATCAAATAATAAGTTATCACAACATACACAGGCGTACTTACCAGGTTCAAACAAGGTGCAGCTATCTGAGCTGTGCGGGCGCTCTGTGCCTTTATTACGAGTCACATAAAAGGCTTCTTCGGTTAATTGTTCACGCCATTGCTGCTCGGTTTTTACTACTTTACGGCTCGGCTCAGGATTGCCTTTATTGGCAAAGTTTAGAATATCATTCCAATTCAACATAACTGACCTCATTGAGTAAGATAGGTTAATTTACTGCTATCCACATTATCATGGTATCGCGCTAATAACATTGTCAGCTCTGGATTTATCCGCACTGCACAAAATGGTTTTGTAGGGGTTGAAAAATAATAATTTCGATACTGGCTAGGGGAATGTTTAAACTCACTGGCTAATAATATTTGCGTAATCAAAGCTAAATCTTATCGCTTCAGTACACTAATGGCAGCTCACTCCTAAGCCTATTTGCTGTTGCATACTATATTTCATACCCACTATGCTTTTTAAGGCGCTGACATATATACCGTGTTGCTCACTATTTAGTTTCATTCAATTGTAATTAATTTCTTTTCATTTTTAGTCAATAGTGCATTAAAGTATTGTATTAGCTCCGCTTTAGTTGCCGGTAAGCCTATTGAGCATTGATGCTGCTCGCTGAAGATAATTAAAAATTGGTCATCATGACACTGTATTTTCTTGATACTATTTATAGGCAGCCATTGCGGGCCGTGAGTGCGGTCAAAAAAACCTGAAAGGGAAAATAACAAAAGGTGCTGTTGTTCGCGTCGAATAAACTTATCTAGGCCATTACGTGCTTTAAATAGTGGTGTTAGCCGATAACAGCATGAGCTAAATACAAATAGCCACAGAGCAATTAGAAATACAAACCACGCTTGCTGAAATAACATGGTAAATACACTCAACAATAATAACACGATACCGAAACAGCCGACTATCAGCGCCAGTAATTGATTAATTTTACGCATCAAAGACTCCTTGCAACGTTAACCTAAATTACTTACTTGAACTTTTTTCATCGGTTTCAGGATCGGGCCAATCATTAAAAAACACCGTTAAATAACGACTTTTTGCTAAATATAATAATACCCACAATACCGTCACCATTTGCAGCGCTAAAAACATCGAAAACTGATAATAACTATGGGCGGCTTGAATAATCAGCCAGCTTAAATCTATCGCTGCACATACTAATAATGGCCAACGCATAAAACGCCACACTCGCGCTAACCATGCTGCACTGTCTGCGCTTTTTTGTGGCCTGCGCAAACAAAAAATTACGGCAGGAATAATGGCTATTGCACCAATAGCCAACGCACTGAAAAAGTCAGCTTTAGATCTAAACACTAATGACATTAAATCAAGCTCAGGACGCCTGCTCAGTGCCGCAATGATCCAAATAAAGTAGGCACGAAGTAATACCAATAAACTCAAATGAAACGCGATTGGAGTGCGATAGGTGCCATATTTGTCCCAATACTCTGGTCCATAACGCTTCATAACTGGTTTTTCCTCTCGGCTACTACGCCAAGTAATATAAATGCAGCCACGGCTGTAACACCTAACCAGCGCACACCAAAAAACATCAGTAACTGGCTTAGTAATGGAGTGACAAATACTACTAATAAGCCAAAACCAAACCCGGTTACTAGTACAAATGCACATACTCTGAGTATAAAGTGGCGCCTTGCTACAAAGCGTTTCGTGGTTTTAATAATCTCATTTGCATACAAAGACACCAAACACACCACCAGTAACAATGCGATATTATATAAGTAAGGCTTTAGCCACTGACCAAAGGTCAGTGCTAAATCCTGAAAAAGCGTAATAATGCTATCCATTATGTTGCGCCAGTAATGCAATTAAATCATCTTCGGTCAGTATTTCAATGCCTAAATCTTGTGCTTTTGTGAGCTTAGAACCGGCTTTTTCACCCGCTATTAACGCATCGGTTTTAGCTGATACACTACCTGAAACTTTCGCCCCTAACTGCTGCAAGCGTGCTTTTGCATCATTTCGATTAAGCTCGTTCAAAGTACCCGTTAACACATAGGTTAAGCCTGCTAA
Organism: Pseudoalteromonas sp. SR41-8; assembly: GCF_014163915.1. Taxonomy (NCBI): domain Bacteria; kingdom Pseudomonadati; phylum Pseudomonadota; class Gammaproteobacteria; order Alteromonadales; family Pseudoalteromonadaceae; genus Pseudoalteromonas; species Pseudoalteromonas sp. SR41-8. The sequence goes on along the minus strand of NZ_JACJEE010000006.1, from coordinate 130,268 downwards.
CGGTTGTGAGTCTTCACTTGGCGGCGTGAGTTCTGGCCAATGAATACCCTGCTCCAGCAAGGCAGTTACGACATCTAAATTATGTTGCTCAGCAAAAAAACCACGCACATGCTTGGCTACAATTTCCCCAACATCACTAACTTCGACTAACGCTTCAGTTGTTGCCGCAGTTACTTTATCTAGCGTTAAAAAGTGATTAGCTAAATTTTGCGCCGTCGCTTCACCGACTTCACGAATACCTAATGAGTATAAAAACTTAGCCAACGTCGTTTGTTTTGCATCATCAAGTGCAGCTACTAGGTTTTTCGCCGATTTTGGCCCCATGCGCTCAAGCGATTCAAAATGTCCTTGTTTAAGTATGAATAAGTCTGCTGGCGTTTTAATGAGCTCTCTGTCCACCAGCTGTTCAACAATTTTATCGCCAAGGCCATCGATATCGAGTGCTTTGCGTGAAGCAAAGTGTTTGATCGCTTCTTTACGCTGTGCTTGGCACACCAGGCCTCCTGTACAGCGCGCTACGGCTTCACCTTCAATGCGTTCAACATGGGAGTCACAAATTGGACAAGTAGCCGGAAACTCAATCTCTTTGGCATCTGTTGGACGGCGCTCTAATACCACTTGAGTAATCTGTGGGATCACATCACCAGCACGGCGAATGATCACAGTATCGCCAATTTTTACACCCAAACGCTCTATTTCATCACGATTGTGTAACGTTGCATTTGAAACCGTGACACCACCAACAAATACCGGCTCTAAACGAGCCACAGGGGTAATTGCGCCAGTGCGCCCTACCTGAAATTCAACATCCAGTAGCTGAGTGATTTCTTCTTGCGCAGGAAACTTATACGCAATCGCCCAACGCGGAGCTCGCGCTACAAAACCTAACCGCTCTTGTAGTGCTTTGTTATTTATTTTGATCACCACACCATCAATTTCATACTTCAAGCTGCTGCGGCGCTCAAGTATATCTTGATAGTAATCCAAAGCAGCTTGCTGACCTTCGACTAACTTTGTTTCCGGGCAAAGTGGTAACCCCCAGTCAGTTAGCTTAGCCAATTGCTGGTAATGATCACTTGGTAATACGCCATTTGTCACAACACCAATACTGTAGGCATAAAACATCAAAGGTCGCTTGGCGGTGATTTTTGAATCGAGTTGACGCAAGCTGCCTGCGGCTGCATTACGTGGATTAACAAATACTTTGTCGCCACGCTTTTCGGCTTCAGCATTAAGTTTGTCAAATCCGGCGCTATCCATGAACACTTCACCACGAATTTCAATTTCCTCAGGAAAGTCATCGCCACGTAATTTAAGCGGTATATTACGAATCGTTTTAACGTTAGTGGTAATATTTTCGCCGGTGTGCCCGTCGCCACGTGTTGCCGCCTGCACTAACACACCATTACGGTATAAAATCGACACCGCTAAACCGTCAAGTTTTGGTTCACAGCAAAAGGTCAGCTCATTGTTATCCATCAAACGTTCTTTAATGCGGCGATTAAAAGCGCTGAACTCTTCTTCACTGAAAGCGTTATCAAGTGACAACATCGGCACTTGATGAGTGACTTGCTCAAACTTAGCAAGCGCCGCACCACCTACTTTCTGGGTCGGTGAATCAGTACTCAAGTACTCAGGGTTTGCTACCTCAAGCGCACTTAATTGTTGTAATAAACGATCATACTCTGCATCAGGAATACTTGGGTTATCAAGTACATAATAATTATGATTGTGATCTTCTAACTGCTGACGAAGTTGCGTTATTTGCGCTAACACTAAAGTGGACATACTGACCTCAAAAAACATAAAAAAGCCACTTAAACGAGTTATCGCCAAGTGGCTTATAAAATTCTTAATTAATTAACTGTATATTGCAGGTGATTAAGCTGAAAAGCGTCTCACTTTTTCAACATAATTGCGCACACTGTCAACGGTCATTTCTTCTCGTTGTGAGTCTAAAATAACGGCGCCAAATTCATCTGCTAATTTTTTAGCCGCACTGTGCAACATGTTAAATGCAGCAAGCCCGTCACCATCGCACGGCAAGGTCATAAACAAGCTAATCCCACCTGTACTAAATTGTTCCATATTATCTATATCGAAAGTACCAGGGTTGTACATGTTCACTAACCGAAACAGCACTGGACCATGGCCAGCTGGATCTAAATGACGATTAAAAAAGCCTTCTTCAGAGTACTTAAAGCCAAGTGTATTTACTGCTGGCAATAATTTGCTGCCTTCCATATTCAAGCCTTCAGGCATTTGAATATGCACAATGATAAAGTCACTTGCAGCTGGTTGCTCAGCTTCATCCTCTTCGCTTGCATCTGTTGCAGTAGTCACATCATCAACCTCAGCGGCAAGTTCGTCATCTGACGCTGCAAAAGTGTGTGGATGTTTTTCATCAGCACTAAAGCTTAAATCCCCAAACTGCGGTTCATCACGCTCAGTAAGAGATGCTGGCTCAGCTTCGCTTTGACGCTCAGTAAATGCCTGATCTGCAGGCTCAACCCGCTCATCATTAGTCGCAACGGGTGCGTCTTTTTTACGAACTGACCATAGGCCATGTATTAATAATCCACCAATGACAATTACACTGATAATGATTAAAACCCATCTTAATTGTTCGGCCATCCCCTCACCTTTATTATTTATCTACTCAAATATTAATATTTATGCATGTGCCATTTGCACCGCTTGTTCAATATCTACAGCGACCACACGCGAAACGCCCGGTTCAGCCATTGTTACACCCGTCAACCTGCCAGCCATTTCCATGGCAATTTTATTATGACTGATATAAATAAATTGCACCGATTGTGACATTTCTTCCACTAATCGGCAAAATCGCCCAACATTCGCATCATCCAATGGTGCATCAACTTCATCCAGCATACAGAACGGAGCTGGATTGAGCCTGAATATTGAAAATACCAATGATAATGCGGTCAGCGCTTTTTCTCCACCACTTAAAAGGTGAATTGTTGAATTTTTCTTGCCCGGTGGGCGTGCCATTATACTAACACCACTTTCCAGTAAGTCATCACTGGTTAATTCAAGATATGCACTGCCGCCGCCAAATACTTTAGGAAATAACTGACCAAAATCGAGATTCACTTGATCAAAAGTCATTTTAAAACGCGTTTTGGTTTCGCGATCAATTTTTCCAATTGCACCTTCAAGTGTCGTTAATGCTTTGCTTAAATCCTCGACTTGACGATCTAAATACTGGCTACGCTGCTGCGCTTGTTCAAACTCATCAATCGCCGCTAAGTTTACCGCGCCCAAGTCACTTAAACTTTGTCCTACTTTATTAAGCTGTCCTTGATAAGTGTTTATATTGGCGTTTTCAGGGAGCTGTGCCAATACTTCTTTCAAGTTTTGCTGTAACTCACCCAGAGGTTCAAGAGCTGCCTGTGCTTTAATTAATAAGCTCTGCTCTTCGAGGGCAAGTTGTTGTAATTGTTCTTGTAAAAGTACCAGCTCCCCCTGCGACGCTTTAAGCGTTGTTTGTTTATCTACAAAAGCTGTTTTAGCTTCCGTCAATGCACTTTGCAAATTTTTGAGTTCAATGTCACTTTGTTGATGTTGCTCCAACAATAATATTATTTGCTCTGCGACCTCTTCTAATGGGATCACCAACTCTTCAATTTGCGCGGTTAACTCACTGACAGCTTCACTGGCGGTTTCGCTGGCGGTCGTTGCATGCTGTAATTTAGTGTCACTGAGTTGGCATTCACTGCGCGCTTTTTGCTCACTTAGCGTCGCCTGATGGGCAAGCGTTTTATACTGTTCAAGCTGAGCGTTTGCCTGTTTATATTGCTCATCAGTGTGTTGCTGCTGCACTTGAGCATCATTAAGCGCAACACTTATTTCATCACGCTGTTTTACCACACTTGCTATATGTTGCTGTTGTTCAGCCACTTTATTCTCTATGCTCGTGTGTTCAACGTTTAACTGCTGTAGCTTTGCTTGTAATTTATGTTGTTGATTCTGAAACTGCTGTAATTGCTCTTTGAGCATATCGCGACGAGTGCTTCCTGAGGCCACTTGTTGAGCAAGCTGATGTACCGCTGCTTTTAACTCTTCGCTTTGTGCCTTCAATTGCTCACAGACTTGCTGTTGTTCTGTAAGCTTCTTGCTTTGTATAGCTAGTTCGTCACTGAGTTGAGATGCTAACTGGGTTGCTTCGGCCAACTGTTTATGTTTGATCAGCAACGAATTTTCCGCACTTTTACTGGCTTGTTGATACCAATTGCGGCCCTGAATATTACCTTGGCGATCAATCACTGCAAGCCAATACTCATCCGCTAAATCGTTATGAGCAAAATCATTTTTATACTTAATGCGATGTAATAAATCAGGGTAAACCCCTTGCTCTATAAACACCGCTAATGAGCTTTGCGGTGCGGTGTCGGTAGTTGGCCATACTCCGTTAGGTGTTGCTGTAAATGTCACATTTAATTGTTCAAGCCCTTGTAATGCTTGTTCAACCACATGCTCAAATCCAGTACGTACAACTAACTGTGCCAAAACATCGCCACTACTTTGCGCTGGAGTATCTGCGAGTATTGTATTCAAGCCTGCTATTTTGGCTTTATTCTCGTTTTGTTGTTGTGCTAGTGTTTGATGTGCATCTTGGCAGGTGCGTAACACGGTTTGAGCTTGTTGATGATTACTATTTACTTTGTTTAAGGCAGTTTGTTTTGCTGCTAACTCTTGCGTTAGTGACTGCATTAACTGCTGCTGCTGCGCTACTTGTTCAGCAATTGGATTTTCTGCCAGCTCTATTAATTCGCTTTCTAATGCCGTTTGCTGGTTTTTAATATAGTGCAAATTTTGCAGCTGTTGTTCGGCTATATTTTGTTGCTTGCTATATTGCGTATTAATAGCCTGAAACTGCTCATTAACTCGTTGCCAATCCGAAGCACTGCGCTGCTTGGCACTTTGCAACTGTGCCGCCGCGTCGGCCATCTCAGTGACTTGCTCTGTACATATTAAAGTATGTTCAATTGCCTCTTGTAACGCATTTTGTAACTCATCAGTATGGTCTTTTTGTTGTTGTTGCAGCTGCTGATTTTGTAACTGCAACTGTTGTTGTTTGATCAGGTTGTGACTAAACGCTTGTTGTTGTTGTTTTAAGTTTATTTGCTGTTGCTCAGCACGAGTCAATTCAGTGTGCGTTTGGTGCTGGGCTTGCTGCGCATCATTGAGTTTTTCAAGTTGCAATTGCACTTGGTTTTCAAGACTTGCTAGTACATCGTCATGACCTGAATGAGCGGTTTTAAAAAAACTAATTTGCTCATTCAGCTTGGCCATTTTGTCGGCTTTAGTCACTTGTTGCTGATGTAGCTTTTGCCATTTTAAGACCGCTAGTTGCCCTTTTAAAGTGCGCTCTTGGGTTTTTAACTCGCGGTATTTTTTTGCTTCAACTGACTGTACTGCCAGTTTATCAACTTGTGCTTGCAGCTCTTGGCGAACATCGAGTAAGCGTTCAAGGTTTTCGCGGGTACTTTTGATCCGGGTTTGCGTTTCACGACGGCGCTCTTTGTATTTTGAAACGCCTGCAGCTTCTTCTAAAAACACCCGTAAATCTGCCGGTTTACTCTCAATTAAACGCGAGATCATGCCCTGCTCGATAATCGCATAACTACGCGGACCAAGACCTGTGCCTAAAAATATATCGGTAATATCTCGTTTGCGGCATTTACTGCCATTGAGAAAATACAGCGATTGCCCGTCGCGTGTTACCAAACGTTTAATTGCCACTTGGTTTCGATCGGCAAAAGTATTCGGTAAGTGCCCTTGGGTATTATCAAAAATCAACTCTACCGACGCTTGAGAAATAGGTTTGCGATTGGTTGAGCCATTAAAAATAACATCGATCATGGCATCGCCACGCAGATTTTTAGCAGAGCTTTCGCCAAGCACCCAACGCACAGCATCGATGACATTAGACTTACCGCAGCCGTTTGGGCCAACGACACAGGTCATTTGATCTGGGAATGGAATTTTAGTGGGCTCTACAAAAGATTTAAAACCCGCTAATTTTATGGTGCTCAAACGCATCTAATTGGTTTACCGATTGTTATTGTTATAGCTTGAGTATTTAATTTAACCGTTCTTGACGATAAAAGTAAGTACAGGGATTAAGCTTGGCGTTTAAAATTATCTAAAATAATACCCGTTGCCATGGCTACATTGAGAGATTCTGCACCACCAAAAGCGGGGATGGTTATCTTATCTGTTACCAATGCTGCGCAAGCTTGACGTATTCCATGAGACTCACTACCCATTAACAAAACACCTTGACCTGTAAATTGAGTTTTATGCACGCTTTTTCCATCTAAAAAAGCGCCATAAATAGGTAAGTTTAAACCACTTAAATACGCAGGCAACTCAACTTGGCTCACTGAGACTCTAACAAACGAGCCCATAGTGGCGCTAATAGTTTTAGGGTTGTAAGCATCGGCACTATCTGTGCTGGTGACAATATGCTTGATCCCATACCAATCAGCTACTCTGATAATGGTACCTAAATTGCCCGGATCAGATACACCATCAAGGGCTAAGATTAAACCGCTTGCCTGCGGTGCACTCGCTGTTGGCATGTCAACTATAGCTATAGCGGCATTATTACTCACTAAAGTACTTGCTTTAGTTAACACATCTTCATCCGTTGCAATTAAGTTAACGTGTTGATACTTATCTTGATAGCTATCGATGAAGCTTTGCGTTGCAAAAACGTCTTTGGCTTTTAATGGACTATTTAGTAACTCTAATACGTTTTTTTCACCTTGAACAAGATATTGACTATATTGTTTACGGTACTTTTTTTGGCCAAGCTGGCGAATAAGTTTGAGTTGGTTTTTTGAAATCATAATAGCCCCATTAAATTATCTGCTCAGTATACCAGAGATGATTTAAAGTGCAGCCCTACAAACATTAAAACCAATAAAATCACACTACAAACAACAAGCTAGGATAATGATAAAGATTGTTTTCATTACCAAAAAAAGGTAAATTTACAAAAAACAGCATGGATATATTTTTTTAATGGAATCAACACACCCAACCCCAGACGAGCCTAACAAAACAAACACCCAAAGTGCATCGCCAATTTTTAGCGGGAAGGTACAATTTAAGGGTAAAGCTGCTGAGTATTTTGGTATTTGGATTGTCAATATTTTACTCAGCGTTATTACACTCGGTATTTACTCAGCATGGGCAAAAGTACGCACATACCGCTACTTTTATGGTCACACACGTATAGACGGACACGGCTTTGACTACTTAGCAACACCGATGCAAATTTTAAAAGGCCGTATTTTAGCGGTGGCGGTTTTTTTAATTTATACCTTTGCCACCAGCTTCTTACCTATTATTGGTTTATTGTTTGCTATTGGATTTCTATTTCTAATGCCATGGATTATTAACCAAGGCCTACGGTTTAATATGCGTATGACTCGCCACCGAAATGTGTGTTTTTCGTTTCAAGGTAATTATGGCGAAGCCTTTGTTAACTTTATCCTACTGCCGATTGCAAGCATATTTACTTTATATTTATTAATGCCTTATGTTTTAAAGCGTATCGACAGCTATATTCACAGTAACATTAGCTACGGCGACAAACCACTGACGGTGAACTTAAAAGGTGAAACCTATTACCTCACAGCACTTATTTGTTTTGTAGTTAGTTCTATCACTATGGTGATATTTATGGCCATTTTAGGTTTTTTTGGTCTCGATTTACTAAACGCAGAAAACCAACAAAATATACAAGACCCATCTGCGATGATAATTATGTTTGCTGCTTTAATGGCCGCTTATGTGTTTATGATTACTATAGTAACTGCTGTGTGGAAAGCTGCTATCCGTAACCATATTATTGATAATAGCCAGTTTGAAGGTGTAGCAACGTTTAAGTCAGAACTAAAACCTGTACCTTTTGCTATGTTACTTTTAACAAACATGCTCGCTATTATATTTTCTTTAGGACTTGCTTACCCGTGGACAAAAGTACGTACATCAAAAATGCTCGCTGATGTAACTACGGTGAATATTTATTCTGGCGCATTAAACTTAATCGATACTCAACAAGCACAGCAATCATCTTTCGCTGAAGAAGCTGCAAATGTATTTGATATAGACCTTTCATTAACTTAAGAGCTCATCATGCATGTAAAAGGACATTACTTTCCTAAGGCATCGAGTAATTATCAAGAGTGTGTCGCAAGTATTAGCGACACACATATTGACATAAAACACGATGAATACATTATAACTCGCCACGCCATTACTGAACTTAATTTAAATTCAGGTATGGCTGGTCTTGCCGACGAGTTAAGCTTTACCGATGGCAGTCGATTTATTCCACTAGATGTAAATTACAGGTGGCCATTTAAATCAAATAATCATCAGATAATGGAACGCCTAGAAAAAAGTAAATGGGCTATTTTAGCTGCCGTTATACTTACACCACTGTTTATGTGGCTAGCGCTTTACAAAGCAGTGCCAGCAATTGCGGTTTATAGCATAGATACACTGCCGCATAATGTGATTAATCAAATGGGTGAACAAAGCTTTACGGTGATTAAAAAGTTAGCGCTCGATGATAGCGAATTGCCGGTTGAACAACAAACTAAGATACAACAACATTTTAATACCATGCTTGAGCAACTATCACTTGATAAATCGATATATCGATTATCTTTTTATAAATCTGAACATTTTGGCGCTAATGCATTTGCACTACCGCATGGACGTATTGTGATAACAGATGAGCTTGTTAATTTACTTGTCGATCAACCCAATGCCCTAAAAGCAGTATTACTACACGAAATAGGCCATATAGTACACCAGCATAGTGTGCGCATTACTGCGCAATCAGCTGCAAGTACAATTGTATTAGCGGTAATATTTGGTGACTTAGAAGGTATTGCAGAAGTTGCTCTGGGGACTGGCGCGTCATTTGCACAGCAAGGTTTTTCAAGGGATATGGAACGCGAGGCCGACAGTTTTGCGTTAACGCAATTGGAGTATTTAGGGTACTCAAGTAACGACTTTGCCGATGCAATAGAGACACTCCAATATAGCCATACCAGTGAAAACGAGCACCTTAAAAAAGTGAATAATTTACTCGAGTATTTATCTAGCCACCCAAGTGCACAAGAGCGAATAGATAATGCCAGAGAATAACTTACTTTATATGCAACTTGCCCGCGGTGTAGTAGCATTAACATGGATATATCATGGTTTTTTCCCAAAGCTTTATCATATAGCCCCTCTTGAAAAGCTTATGACCGGCAGTGCGGGTTTTTCAACTGAGGTGTCTGATTTTATTACCCGCTCAGCAGGTGTTGGAGAAATTATTTTTGGCCTGTGTTTAGCTTTATTTTATAAAAATAAATACTTAGTTATTTTAAACATTTTAGCGCTTAGTGGACTCTTGCTTGCTGTGATAATAATGCAACCACAACTACTTATTGAAGCGTTTAACCCTGTTACAACTAACGTACCACTTATTGTGTTAAGTATTATTTGGTTAAAAGAAATAACTATTACAAATAATACGAGCCTGTAAAACAAAAGGGTATGCGTTGGCATACCCTTTGTTGTAAAACTCTATTTATAACATCAATACTTATGCTTTAATGCCCACAAATGCAGTAGCTCACTAGCAATAGTGGCTGCAGCAATCGCAGTAAGCTCACTTTGGTCGTACGAAGGTGATACTTCAACAACATCCATACCAATCATATTAATGCCTTTAAGGGCACGTAATATCTTAAGTACTTTATCTGATGTTAATCCACCACATACCGGTGTTCCAGTACCAGGGGCAAACGCCGGATCTAAGCAATCAATGTCAAAAGTGATATACACAGGTAAATCACCTACTCTCGCTTTAATCTGCTCAGCAATCGTTTGCGCCGATAAATCATTGGCGGCCATCGCATCAATCACTGCAAACTCGTGTTTGCTTTGATCAAAATCAGTACGAATACCAATTTGGATACTATGATCAACATCAATCAGCCCTTCCATCGGCGCATGGTAAAACATGGTCCCGTGGTCGTAGCGTGAGCCATTACTATAAGTATCAGTATGGGCATCAAAATGCACCAACGCCATTTTACCAAAGCGCTTAGCGTGAGCACGTAACAACGGTAAAGTTACAAAGTGATCGCCCCCTAAACCTAAAATTGCTTTACCTTGGCTTAAAATACCCGTCGCAGCTTGTTCAAGCTTAGCGGTAAAGTATTCAGCGTCACCGACAGGGTAAGTAAAATCTCCAGCATCAGCCAGTTTTAGGCGTTCGAACAATTTGAACGTCCATGGGTATTTTGTTTCTTCCCATGCTAAATGCACTGATGCACGACGAATCGCATCAGGGCCTAAACGCGCACCTGGACGTCCTGAGGTTGCCATATCAAATGGCAAACCTAACACCACAACATCAGCATTGATGTCAGTAATATTTTGTACCATTGGCTGACGTAAGAACGTCATGCCATTGGAATACAATGAGTGATCTGGATGATCAAACAAAGTGGTCATATTAAAGCTCTTCTAAATAAGTATAACCGTCTAAACCTGCTTGCAATTCATCAAGCACACTTTGCTGCTCATCTGCTGGTAATTTTGCAGCCACTAGCTGTGCGTACGATGATTGAAAACCTTCTACATCAAGATGAACATAGCGCATCATGTCAGCTACAGTGTCACCTTGGTTTATTTCTACAATGCTTGCGTCGCCTTGCTCATCCATGTGTACCATTGCACTGTGGGTGTCGCCAAATAGGTTATGCATGTCACCTAAAATTTCTTGGTATGCCCCCACTAAGAAAAAGCCCATTAAATAGGGTTTTTCAGCACTAAATGCCGGCACTGGTAAGGTACTCTCAATGCCTTGCCCATCAACGTAATGATCTAGTGCACCGTCAGAGTCACAGGTAATATCTAACAATACTGCGCGTCTTTGTGGTGCCTCAGTTAAGCCACTTAATGGCAATACCGGAAATACTTGGTCGATTCCCCACGCATCAGGCAATGACTGAAACAATGAGAAATTAACAAAAAACTTATCCGCTAAACGGGCATTAAGTTCATCTATTATCGGGCGATGAAAACGGTTTTTGTTATCCATGTGTTTATTAAGCTCATAACACACACGTAAATTTATTTGCTCAGCCCAGGCGCGTTGAGTTAAATCTAATAATCCCATCGCAAACTGGTTATGTGCTTCAGCTAAATCACCTTGGCTATCATGATATATCTCAATTAATGCACGGTCGTCTGTCAGCACATGAAGTTGCTGCCACGACAGCCACATGTTATTAAGCAATAATGGCGCGTCATCTGCTGGCGCTTGAATTTCTTCAGGCTCATAACTTTCAGTGCCAATCACATTAGAGATAAGCACTGCATGATGCGCTGTTAATGCACGCCCAGACTCAGAAATAATAGTCGGGAATGGTTGCTCGTACTGCTTACAAATATCACCAATGGTGTAGACAATATTATTTGCATACTCAGCTAAGCTATAGTTCATCGAGTTGTGAGACTGGCTCCGTGTACCGTCGTAATCAACCGCTAAACCGCCACCGACATCTAAACATTCAATTTGTGCACCGAGTTTGCGTAGTTCACAATAAAAACGCGCCGCTTCGCTAACACCTAAACGCACATCGCGAATATTCGCCATTTGCGAGCCTAAGTGAAAATGCACCAACTGAACTAAATCAAGTTGTTCAGTCTCTTTTAAACGATTAACAACATGTAATACTTGTGAAGCGGATAAACCAAATTTTGATTTTTCACCGCCGCTAGCTTGCCATTTTCCTTTACCCTGCGACGCTAAGCGCACGCGAATACCAATACGCGGTTTTACGTTCAGCTCTTTAGCTTGGCTTAGTACCATGTCCAGCTCAGACAGTTTCTCAAGTACGATGTACACTTTATGGCCTAACTTTTCGCCAATTAATGCTAAGCGCACATATTCTTTGTCTTTGTAGCCATTACACACAATCACTGCACTGGTTTTTTCAGCTAATGCCAATACTGTTAATAGCTCAGGCTTACTGCCCGCCTCTAAACCGAGTTGTTTCTTTTCTACGTTCGCTTGGCTTGCAACAATTTCTTCGACCACTTCGCGCTGTTGGTTTACTTTAATTGGATAAACAAGCAAGTAATCTTTTGGATAACCATAGCTTTCAATCGCAGTATTAAATGCAGCACATAAGCTGTGCACGCGGTGATGCAAAATTTGTGGAAAACGAACCAACGCAGGTAAACTCAAGCCTTTATCTTCAAGTTGTTTTGCAATATCAATAAGTGCGATGGTTTGCTCTGGGGCATCAGCCTTGGGCGCAACATACACATCACCTTGATCATTAATACCAAAAAAACCTTGGCTCCAATGACGAACATTGTAACTCGTGCGAGCTTGTTCTAGTGATGTTGTCTCTTTCATTTATCTTTCTCTTTTATTTGATGAATGCCTTGCGGCTGTTGCGCGCATTAAAGGAAAAATAGCTTATCAAGTCCAACAAGTATTTTTGCTCGTAACGAGTGAGTTTTAGTGTCGATAACAACGGCCCTTTTATTTGTTGGGCACTGGAGTATTTAGTATAAAAAATAGAAGGCTTAAAAGGGAATATATATATAAAAGTTAGCCGAAAACGTGACTCTCAATGATAAAAGTGGCGCTGACCAAGGCCATTTAAGCATATAAATGTCGACTTATATCCGTGTATAAGCCGTAGTTATGTAGGAGATTAAATCGATGAAGTACTCAAAAACTAAAACACAAAGCGTAGGCAGTTTCTAGCCACTAATTAGCCTTATTGACTGAGCCCTAACTCCATAAACAAGCTATGTGGATTATCGGTATAATTACCAAAACTTGCACAGCGTTTAAAACCTAAATTTTCATACAGACTAATCGATTCAGCCTGTTTCGGGCCTGTTTCTAAGCGGATCAAAGGGATCTCTTCTTCGCCAGCATGATGCAATAAAATTTGCATTATACGCCGAGACAAGCCTTTACCACGATGACTTGGTTTGACATATAGACGGCGTATTTCACCATAAGGTACTGTGTCAAACTGTCTGACAATCGCACCACATGCAACAATACCCTCCTCGCTTTTTAAGCCAATGGCGTACACATTAGCTTGACCAAGCTCACTCACCGACAGCGATTGCGCCGTGGCTACTGGGTACAGAGAATTTATAAGCCTATCGATATCAGAAAAAACATTAATCACATCCGGATCATCAGGGGTTAAGTCGACTAACTGCATAAAAGCTCTAATTATATTTATTGTTTGATAACAAACTATACCGAATTGTTGCAAATGAACAACCCAGAACTATGGATTTTTCATTTATTTGCTGTCTTATTAGTCACGACTTTGTCGTATGTCAAAATAACAGCATTTAGCTATTTTCTAAAAAGTAGCAAACACGTCAAGATAATAGTTTGCTGTGGTGTTAAACGTTAGCGACTTTTATAAAAATACGGGTTAAAAAATAAATTAACGACTAAAGCTTTAACGCCCTGCGTCGATAAATAGCTAAGTTAACGTTAAAGGAATAACAATGAAACTCCCCAATCTTGGTCAAGCGCAGCAAATAGCTTTGCAAACGGTGTCGGCCAATCGCGCCACGGAGTTTAAAGCCGCCGCTTCTCTTGTCGAACCACAAGATCACTTTTCAACGCTCGAAGACGCAGCAATTACGCCCCTTTATGATCCATTTAAAGGCCGCAAACTTAATCAAGATTACACCCCCTCTTCTTACATTGGTATGAACCGTTATAGAGTCACCTCTAGCACCACCATTAACATAGGTGAACCGATTAAAGAACCGACCTATCGCTATGGTGACTTTACAGATCCCGATGATATAAATGCTTTTTTAGATCAAGTAGACCGGCTTGAAGGTGAACATAAATTTATGTTCCAACACCTAAAACCAACACAAGAACTACTTGATTTGGTGCAAAAAATGAGTGATGAAGAGCTTGCTGTATTTAGTCAATTTGTTGTTACAACATCTAGCTATCACTTTGGCACAGAAAACAACAACAGCAGTGCACAGTTAATTTCAGCTTTAAGCAAACTGTCAGATGATGCCTTGAGCAGTACCCTCGCAACAATGGATAAATTATTACAACAAGGGAATGATTATAAGAAGCCGGTGTCACCATTAGGTGAAAATGAGCATGGTAATGAAAGAGTCGAAATGATAAGTATGCCTGAAACCATAAACTGGTTTAAATCAAACTATAAGGCTAACAGTGCAAAATATGAATTGGCAAATGACTACACCAATTTATTAATAGAAAAAAACCTCAGCGAAGATCAACTTATGCAGTTAAATGACCACTTATCTGACAGTACGCTTACACAAAGCAGTGGTATCATCGACATGATTAGCTTAGTTAAAAACCACCAAACGGATGATGTATTGGCAATGCTCAATGAAGTTGATAAAGACCGTGAACCTAACATATTTAGTTACCTTGCACAGCAAACTAATTATCAAGCCAATAAGCAGTATTACCAAATGGATAATGGTAAGTTTGTTGCACAGCAAGATAATATTAGCTCTGACTCTAATAGACGTGAGCTTTATAGCAATATCTTAAACGCCTATAACGACATTGGCATGGGCTGGATAAACGATACGCTAGAGCAATTTACAGGGAGTCCCGCACAGATCCAAAACGAATTATGGCAAACACTACTTGATGATAAGGAAAAAATGCCAGAGCAGTTTACTCGCTCAGATTCGGTTGAGGCATGGGCAATAAATAATATTGATCGGATAGAAGGTGCATTTCACGTAAAACAAATGAATAAAATTTATGATTATAATAGCGAGCGACTAGTTCCTAATTTAATCGCCAAACTCAGTTTTTTTAGTAGTGGTAATATTCACAGTTCAGCTGATAGTAAAGAGCCCAAAACTGACTAATTCTAAATCAATCAACTGTAGTCAAAGAACTTGCGATGCTCTGCTCCGGCTAAGTTGGCATTCACCTTATTAGGGTGTTTATACTCACGCCAGTTTGCCACATTACGGCCAACATTTAATTTCGCAAAGTCAGTATCGCCCTCAGGCGACATTCCCAAAAACTGTTTTAGCTTCAACAGGCCGCCAGGTTCGCTGACATCAAGAGATAAAAAATCATCACGGCCTTTGAAATAATGAAACACTGCGTGTTGATGTTTAGTATAACAATCGGCTAACTCGCGCTCACTCAACGGGTAAATAGAGGGAAACGTTTGATGAAAGCTGCGCTTTAGAACCGGACTAAAGTGCCCTGTTTTAAGATCAAGATGTGGCGCCATTTTTTCAAGCAGCATCGTGATGGATGGCAACCATGCTTTTAGGTCTCGGTTTAAATAAATAAACTTAGCACCAGGAAATAACCCATCTAAATGCATATAGTCACTAAAACACGGTGCGTCAGATATAGCATCAGCCATTTCAAACGCTTTTTTAGTAAACGCGGTATGCGCAACCAACAAGCCCATTTCTAACAACGCAACACTGATGCTCGTGGTGCCGGTTCGAGGCAGACCGATAATAAATATCTTAGACATCTAACGTCACTCATTTTTAAAAGGCTGCTAGTATATACCTAAATGACAGCATCACCCACAGAGCAACAACATAGTTAAGCGGTAGTTTAACCGCAAGCTCCCTTATTTATTATCCATATTACTACGGTGCCCATAACTCAATACTCGAGTAATTTCTAATTTGTCGCCTAAGTCATGCCAAAGCATCACAAAATCAGCTTTACCGTCACATTTATTGCCGCCATTTTGACAGAATATGTGAGTTCCTTTGGTCATCACACCAAAATCTTTAATGGTAAACACTTCAAACGTGCCGCTGACCAACTCCCGCGTATACTTGCCACATGCATATTGTTTAGTATTAGCTATCATGGAATTGCGATCCCAGGTAACTCCACCGTTATCATGATAAAACTCAACACCTTCCGCGAAGTAGCTCGCGTGCTTAGCAAGTTGTACTGGGTTATTACAATGATTAAAAGAATCAAAAAGTGCTGTATCTAAACGCATCATTTTACTTTGCAAATCAGTAACATCAGCCTGACTTACCAGCGGCATTAGTAACAATGCAAACAGATATAACTTTTTCATAGTCATTTAAAGCTTCCTGCGTAATAAACGAGCCGATAACATCTCTCGTTTAATTTATTATTGTTTATATATAAACCATATCCCAGTGTTTGTTGCGATTCAATCAGTAACTCCGATTTTTCTATCAATATAAAGATAATACTTTTTAGACCATACACTCTATTGCTCATTAGATATTAAACACTTTGTTACGCAAAAATACTGTTCAAAATATCTGAGCAATTTATACTGAGGGCAATGTCGATATGATCAGAGGTTTTAGCGTGCAGTTTACACAAGGTATGGAATATTTTTTTTCGGGCTTCAAATTAATTACCCAAAAAGGCTTGAAGCGATTTGTATTTATTCCTTTATTAATCAATATCGTGCTTTTTGGTAGCTCATTATTCTTTTTATATGGCTGGCTTACCGATGGGTTTGCTTATTTAAATGATCTATTACCAACGTGGTTAAGTTGGCTGGAGTGGCTGATGTGGCCTATTGCAGTATTAGTGATTTTATTTAGCTACAGTATGCTGTTTTCGGTGATCACTAATTTCATTGCCGCGCCCTTTAATGGCTTACTCAGTGAAAAAGTAGAGCTGTATTTAACCGGGCAAAAAATTAATGATGATGGCTTAGCGGAGATAGTGAAAGATGTGCCACGAATGCTTGGCCGTGAGTGGACTAAGTTGTGCTATTACCTACCACGTGCCATTGGCTTTTTTATCTTGCTATGGATATTACCTGTTATCGGCCAAGTGTTATGGGTGATGTTTACCTGTTGGATGTATGCAGTGCAATACAAAGATTATCCGTTTGATAATCACAAAATTTGCTTTAAAGAAATGAAAGAAGACTTAAAACAAAAACAAACTCTCTCGTATGGATTCGGCTTAGCAGTATTGTTGCTTACAGCCATTCCTATCGTGAATTTAATTGTTATGCCTGTCGCTGTGTGCGGCGCAACTCGCTTGTGGGTTGATCAATACCGCCCTAACTACCGCGAATAAAAAGCTCAGAGGGGACGACAATATAAGCCATTATTAAGTCCCCTATTTGCAGCACTTTTTACACTAAAACTTGCCGTGTATTAGCAATGAAATGATGCACTTCGCGCTCAATTTTAGGATCAACTGGCTGCTCTGGAGCGCGATCATTTGGGCATGGCATCCTTGGAGTTGTGCCAAACAAACGACAAATTAATGGCCGTTCATCATATACAGTGCATCCCTTTGGACCTAAGTGTACACAATTAAATTCATTTAATGCCGCTTCGTGCTCTGCATCGCTTTTTACCGGTAATCGCGACATTTCTTCAGATGATGTTGTCACTGGACCGCAGCAATCATGGCAACCTTCAACACATTCAAACGATGGAATGTTAGCGCGTAATCGCAAGATTACTTTTTGGTTTTTGTACATTTATATTTACCTTTTATTATGCTGTGCATTCATGCCGCAACTTAACTAATTCTCCATAATCCCTATATTACGCGTTATGTGCAGTAACTTGCAATGCTATGTTAGTGTAGACTTACGCCATAACGTAAAAGCACAGCTAATGCTGTGCTTTTATATATCTAAACTTTACAAGCTTATTAACTATATAGACTTTGTGGCACTTTCGTGACGTTCAAATGAACAGTTACTTCTTCCCTATCGTGATAAAGATGCTTAGCTTGTAATTCATAGCTTATACCGTATTTATTAAGCTCTTCTTTGATCATCGTTAAGCACTCATAAACACTGTCAAAGCGCTTTTTCATTGGCAGCTTTAAGTTAAAGATAAGTTCTTTCGCGTATGCGTTGACCGCCCAATCAATCATAAGACTGGTTACTTTGGTTGGTTTTTCTACCATATCGCATACTAACCAAGTAATATTTCTTTTCTCAGGGCGGTATTTAAAACCATCAACACGAAAGTGCTTAACTTGACCTGTTTGCATTAAATCATCATTCATTGGGCCGTTATCAATGGCGCTAACAAACATACCGCGACGCACTAGTTGATACGTCCAACCACCTGGGCAGGCACCTAAGTCAACACTGCGCATACCGGCTTGAACTCGCGCTTCACGATCTTTTTCCGCAATAAACACATTAAACGCTTCATCCAGTTTTAAGGTCGAGCGACTCGGTGCATCACTTGGCATTCTTAGTCGTAATATTCCCATAAAAAATGGGGAATTATTATAACTATATGAATGACCAACAAACGCGGTGTTATTAGTTAAAAACATGATGTGCATTACGGGACGATTGGCTTTAGGTTCGCGTAACACGGTGTTTTGTTTCTCTAAAGCCTTTTTAAGTGGGGTAGAGATTTTTTTGCAGAAAGTTAACAGCTCCTTGCCTTCATTGGTATCGGGTGTTTCTACCCGTAGCTCTGAGCAAAGTGGAAAATCGACCGCTGATTTTACTATTTCGCCAACACGGTCTTCGACGGGCATGTTTTCAAGTAAAGTGCCGGCAAACCACTGACGGGCAAATACCATATTTTTGAAATCAACCTTTTTGATGATTTCATCACTATGCTGCGCTTCAAAACATTCGTAAATAACATAGCCGGTATTTGGCTTTGCTTTTACATACCCAGCAAAACCTTGCTCTGCGGCATGAAATGTTATTTCTGCAGCGGCATCATTTTCAAAACCACTACGGCAGTAAATCACTACACTTGACATAAAAACCCTTTAATTGCTCTTTTGAGCGATATTCTCTATTAAAATTTAAACCGTGCTACTTGCACTAATAAAATAGTCCAACCAATAATAAAACATAAACCACCAACGGGTGTGATGGGGCCAAGCCACTTATAACCGGTGATTGCTAATAAATATAAACTGCCACTAAACAACAAAATACCAGCAATAATAAACCAACCAGCCGATGTGAGATTAATTCCCCATTTTATTAAAATGGCAATCGCAATTAACGCAAGGCCATGCACCATCTGATACTCTGCCGCAGTTTTAAATACGCCAATAGCATATTCAGAAACACGGCTTTTTAAACCATGAGCCGCAAAGGCGCCCAACACCACTGATAGCATGCAAAATAAACTGCCAGTCATTAAAAATAGTTTAATCATGATTTTTTTCCTGCTAAAGATGCCTTTAAATATGCTGTTTAATAAAACTAGCAGCGTGCTCAGCGGCAGTTTGCACATTACCTAACTCTGTAAAGCCACTGCGTTTGCGTGGTTTTAAGGAATGATCGCCATCAGCTAGCCACACAAACTCTGGGCGTTTATCCAGTTGTAGCTGTGTTAATTCGTCACGGGTACCAAATGTATCGCGCTCGCCTTGGAGCACCATAAACGGGCATGGTATTTTACCAAAATGATCAATGCGTAATTTATCAGGCTTGCCTGGTGGATGAAATGGATAGCCAAATGCCAATACGCCTGAAATTGTTGGCATTGTTACTCGCTCTTCACTGACAAGCATTGATGCCATCCGCCCGCCCATTGACTTGCCACCAATAAATATCGGTAAGCTTGGCTGTACAAAGGTTAATATATGCTCAAAGTATTGCAGTAATTTAGGCGCACGATCTGGCGGGCGACGCTTATTGGTTTGCTTGGCTATTTGCATATATTCAAAGTCAAATAAGCCAACATCAATACCTTGCTCTGCCAGCAAGCTTGCCATTTTCTGCATAAATTCTGAATCACTAGCGGCTCCAGCACCATGGGCAAAAATAAATTGTGCCAAAGCGGGTTGTTGGTCACTTTTAATCCATTCGATAGTCATATTAATACTCTTGCTCTTGTTCGACTAAACTCAGCATCCACTGCTTAAACGATACTATTTTTCCTAATTCAGATTGCGTTTCACGACTTACTAAATAGTATGCATTTTTACTTTCTAAACTGTGGTTAAACGGAATAACTAAACGTCCTGCATCAATATCAGGTTTAGCAAGCACACTGTTACCAATAGCAACCCCTTGACCATGCACAGCTGCTTGCAGCACCATTGATGAGTGACTGAATATTGGTCCTTGGTTTACTTGCACATTACGTACACCGGCGGTTTTCATCCACGTTTTCCAGTTCTTACGGGTGGTATCGTGTAATAAAGTATGGTTTGCCAAATCACTTGGCTGATCCAGCGGCTTTGGCCCTGTTAATAGCATAGGGCTACACAAAGGTACTAAGTATTCGGTATGCAGTTTATGCGTTTGCACGCCACTCCAATGACCACGGCCATAATAAATAGCCACATCAACATCATCGGTGAGTGAGTTTTCGTCTTGATCTTGGGCTTTTATTCGTACATCTATCTCAGGGTGCAGTTCGTTAAATAAGCTCAAGCGTGGCACTAACCATTGAATAGCAAAGCTGGGCGTTAAACTCACGGTTAATGAGCCTTTTGCACCACGGGCTAATAGCTTTTCGGTAGCATCAATTAGCTGAGTAAATATTTCTTTAATATCTAAAAAGTAACCTTGGCCTTCTTCGGTGAGTAATAAAGAACGGTTTTTTCGCAAAAATAGTTTTAAGCCAAGATGCTCTTCTAAAGTTTTTATTTGATGACTTACCGCCGCCTGTGTGACGTATAACTCTTCAGCCGCTTTAGTAAAACTCAAATGGCGAGCAGCAGCTTCAAATGCTTTTAATGCGTTTAGTGGCGGAACACGTCGAGACATAGTGATCAAACTTAGAATTAGTTTTTCTTATGGATAAGATTATATACACATGCCAAGGAAGTGTATATTCAAGACATAAAAAAAGCGACTTTCGTCGCTTTTCTTATCACGCTTTGCGATTACAAGTCGCTGGCGCTGGTATCCAATGGGCCAAAGCTTTTAACTAAATCATCCACGGCTTTCATTTGACTTAAATAACCTTCCAACTTACTTAATGCAAGTGCACATGGGCCATCACATTTCGCTTCATTAGGATTAGGGTGCGCTTCAATAAATAAACCCGCTAACCCTAATGCCATGCCGCTACGAGCAAGCTCTGCCGCTTGTGCACGACGACCATCGGCAGAATCACTGCGCCCACCTGGACGTTGTAAAGCATGAGTGGCATCAAAAATAACCGGAGCCATTGGTTTCATGTCATCCATACCCAGCATATCAACGACTAAGTTATTATAACCAAAGCTTGAGCCACGCTCGCACAATACAACATTGTTATTACCCGCTTCATTAAATTTAGTAATGATGTGGCGCATTTCGTGCGGGGCTAAAAATTGTGGCTTTTTAACATTAATAATTGCGCCCGTTTTCGCCATTGCGACCACTAAATCTGTTTGGCGCGCCAAAAATGCTGGTAATTGGATCACATCAACCACTTCTGCCACAGGCGCTGCTTGATGCGGCTCATGGACGTCAGTGATCAAAGGAACATTAAACGTTTTTTTAATTTCTTCAAAAATCCTTAAGCCTTCTTCCATGCCAGGACCACGGTATGAATTAATTGATGAACGGTTTGCTTTATCAAATGACGCTTTAAACACATAAGGAATATTAAGCTTAGTGGTCACTTCTACATAATGCTCGGCGATACGCATTGCTAAATCACGAGACTCAAGTACATTCATGCCACCGAACAATACAAACGGTTTTTCGTTTGCCAGTTCAATATCATTAATTTTAATTAAATGGTTGTTCATTTTTATTCCTTAAGGTGCAACTGCTTGCATCATTAAACCACAAATATATGCCATATACGTGCCTACGCCATAGCCCAGAACGGCTAATAATACCCCAACTGGCGCAAGCGATGGGTGAAATGCCGAAGCAACCACAGGTGCCGATGCCGCACCGCCCACATTCGCTTGTGAGCCAACGGCCATATAAAATAGCGGCGCTTTAATTATTTTTGCCACAATTAACATTAAACTGGCGTGGGTAAGCATCCAAATTAAGCCAATGACGAAATACATAGGCGATTCAAATATAGCCGTAATATTCATATGAAGGCCAATTGATGCCACTAAAATATACAAAAAGCTGGAGGCTACTTTAGATGCGCCAAAGGCTTCAATATGACGTACTTTAGTAAACGACAATGCAATACCTATGGTCGTCGAAATAACAATTAACCAAAAGAACTTGCTGTTTAAGCTATATTCTTGTGCCCATGGAAAATTAGCGCCAAAGTAAGGTCCTAAAAAGTCTGCACAAAAATGCGCAAGACCGGTAATACCAAATGCAATTGCAATGATCAGCATATAATCATTGAGTGTTGGCAGACGTGCGTGCTCGGCTTGGTATTTTTCAACGCGATTTTTTAACTCTTCAATCGCGCTAGTATCCGCGCCTGTTTTCGCATCAATGGCTTTATGGTTGGCAGCCATTAACAGTAATACTGCCATCCATAAATTAGCGACAATCACATCTACCGTAACCATTGCTGAGAATATATCTCCGCCAACTTCAAACATTTCTTTCATCGATGCTTGGTTTGCACCACCACCAATCCAGCTTCCAGCAATCGTGGTCATGCCACGCCATACTGCATCAGGGCCATGACCACCGACTGCTTCTGGATACACTGCGCTCATGATCAAAATGGCCAACGGGCCGCCGATCACAATACCCGCAGTACCGGTTAAAAACATAATTAATGCTTTCGGACCAAGATTAATAATGGCACGTAAATCAATACTAATGGTCAGTAAAATTAAGCACGCCGGAAGCAAGTAACGTGATGCTACAAAGTACACATTAGATGAATGACCATCAACAATGCCAAAAGTATTCAATAGTGAAGGTAAAAAATAGCACAGTAATAATGCTGGGACATATTTGTAAAACTTTTTCAGTGCGCTATTTTGACTGTTCGATGTTTTAAAAATAAAGCCTAATATTACTGCTAATAAACCAAAGACAACCGCGTCATTGGTGATCAGGGCAGTATGGGCGTCAGCCATGTAAATTCCTTAAAAGTTAATGGTGAGTTTTGTGATTATCTTCGAGTTCTTCAAGTTGATGCTGAATAATATCAATTGCAGGATCATCTGGACACTCATCGATAAAAAATTGTAAGTCGTCACGTGCCATTTTCGGACAATCAAGCTGGTTAAGTAAATAGCCTCTGTCGCGTCTTTCGTACGGATCATCGCCTATTAGCTCCATCAGCATCTCAACACAGCTCAAAGCATGACCAAATTTATTACTGCTAATAAAGGCCCACTTTTGTTGTGCTAGATAAAGCTTATACACTTCTTCGTCAAAAATGAGCTCAAGCGGCTCTTGCTCATCACCATTTTCTTCACTGGCGTTTTCAGGAATAATATACCAACTTTGTTGACCTGAACTCGGCTCAAGTAAATAACCTTCCTCATCGCTAATAGCAACATGGACATTTATTTCACTATTATTAATCGTTACATTTGCATCAAAACCTGCATGGTTCAGCAAATGGCATAATAAAATACCCAGTGTTGTTTCAGAACCACTGCGCATACTCAGCATATAGCTAAAACTATTTAAGGTGTATTCTGGGACTTTTAAACTGGATACGCTAAATAACCACTGAGTAAAAAACATGTCAACCAACGCATCAAACCGTTCGTGAATATCAGGGTATTGTTGGCATAGTTCGGTGACTTGATTTTCAAAGTCGCTCAGTGTGGCAAAGCTATCACTTAAATCAGCTTGAGGATCCCACTTCGCTTCAGCGCTTATACAACGATACAACGCTTGGGGAACGAATGTGTCAAAAGCCTCATCTTGATAGGATTCATTTTGATCTTCAAACCAAGGGGTGGTCATTAATACGGCAACATCTTTAATAGAAAATGAATGACTAGTTTACCTATTTTTTTACACAGATACCAACGTAGCGCGCTAGATTAACGTTCAAAGACTGTTTAGTGCAGCCTTTGAACACGTTTAGTTACAAAATAAACGCTGTTTTGGCAACCGCCAGCTTACCAATGAAGGCAATGACCGCAGTCGTAACAACTAAAAACACAATTTTTATACTGGTTTTTTGCTGCTTACTGGCAATAATACCCAGTACAATGTACGCCACTACAAGAATAATCTTTTCAAGCAGCCAGGTTTGTTCTAGTGGATTAATTTTTGCAATTGCCATCAGCGCGAAAGCTGAAATAAGTAAAAACGTATCGGTTGCGTGACTACCAATAAATACCAATTTATTTTTAGCGATTGCACCACTGCCGAGGCGAGAAAATGAACGTACATAAAATAGAACAATGCTTAAAACTGCAATTGCCATGTGTGTGTGTTTGACTGCTAAATAATCCATATGCCCCTAACTACTCATTAATGTTAAAAAAGAAATTGTACCAATGTTATTAAACATACTCATTCTAATGCGTTAAATAACTCACCAGTTCAATGCACTGGGTATTATTTTTTAATCTGGAAAACGGGTTAAAATTTCTTCAAGCTCCGCTAGGTTGTCGTTAAATGCATCGACCAGTTTAGGCTCAAAATGTTTGCCTTTTTGCTGATTGATTTCATTAACGACATCATCAAGCGTCCACGCTTCTTTGTAACAACGTTTATGGCGCAGCGCATCGTACACATCTGCAAGCGCCACTATACGGCCAAAGATATGAATGTCTTGTCCTTGCCTTCCTTGTGGGTAACCTGAACCATCCCATTTTTCATGGTGATCACGTGCAATTTGAGCACCCGCATTAACGATTTCTCGACGAGAGCCTTGTAAGATAAGGTAACCTTTTTGAGTGTGCGTTTTCATGATTTCCCACTCTTCGCAGGTCAATTTACCCGGCTTATTTAAAATAGCGTCAGGAATACCGACCTTACCAACATCATGAAGTGGCGACGCTAAACGAACTAAGTCAGCCTCACGTTTCGATAAACCATACGCCAGTGCTAAAGTATTACATATATGCGAAACCCGCTTAACATGATTACCTGTTTCGGTTGAACGCTGCTCCAGAGCTTCACTTAAACGAAGCACTAACTCTTGCTGAGTAGCTTCGACCTCGGATTGTAATTGCACATTCTCATACGCTAACTGTACATTTTGCGAAAATATTTCAATCAAATGGCGCTGTGTATCCGATAAGTCGTGTGGAATACCAGATATAAAAAGCATTGAATTATGATTATGTTCGCTGCAACAGTATGCAAACAAATAATTGTCTTTATAAACAATGTTTTTATCTCTAAATGCTTGCTTACATGCTGATAGCTGCTCGGTATTCAAGACCTCTTCAATTGCTTTACCTTCGCTGCGTTCAAAATCGCCTCGCCCAGAAAATACCACTAATTTATGCTGATTATCTTGTGGATTACCTGCCACTAAACTGGTGGCGTACATTGCTTGATCAACGGTGCCGAGCAACGATGTTAATTGTTGCATCACCCCTTCAATAAAGTGATCAAGTGAGTGCGCTGAAAAAATATCTCGAGATGCTTTAATGATTTTTTCAAGACCTTGACGAGATTGTTCAATCGATAAAATATCGCGATAAGAACGTAAGCTCGACATCACTACAGTAAATAGTTTTTGTGCGGTAAGTTCTGTTTTTGATTTGTAGTCATTGATATCGTAATTAACAATAACTTGGCGCTCTGGCGCTTGGCCGGGTTGACCAGTACGAAGGATAATACGGATATGATTATTTTTAGCGACTTCACGAATATATTGCGCGACTTTCAAGCCTGCATCGTCGGTTTCCATCACCACATCAAGCAGTACTATTGCAGCATCGGGATTATTATCTATTTGTACTTTAGCCTCAGCCCCTGAGTATGCACTAATAAACTCTAAACGCTTGTCTTGAAACTCAAAATCACTTAATGCCAGTTTCGTGACGGCATGAACCTCAGGCTCATCATCAACAATGATGACTTTCCATGTCCCCTTAACTACATCACTTTCTACTTCTTGTGGTTCATCCGAAAACAAAAAATCATCCATCATACTGAGTCCTCAAAGCGTTTATTTTGCTCTCGCACTGTAATTGTTATAGTTATCCCGGCCACTGTGCGAGCGTTACACGATCGTTATTTGCTAAATCTTTAACTGTAAGTATATTTGTATACGCCATTTGTGCAAAAAAACTATGCACTTTAGTACTTTGTTGATATCCATGCTCAATAACAAGGTAACCATTTGACGTTAAAAAATTGCGTGCTTGAGTAATAATATACTTGATATCAGCCATACCGTCATCATCGGCAACTAACGCAGAAAGTGGTTCAAAACGTACGTCACCTTGATTTAAGTGAATATCATCATATTCGATATACGGCGGATTACTAACTATTAGATCAAACTTTTGTGCTGTAACTTGGCTAAACCAATCACTTTGCACAAAGTCTACATTAATAAAGCCTAACCGCTGCTTATTTGTATTCGCAAGCGCTACAGCATCAGTAACCCTATCAACCCCTGTGATTTGCCAAAGTGGCATTTCGCTGGCAAGTGCAAGCGCAATTGCACCAGTCCCAGTGCCTAAATCAAGCACTTTAGCGGCCACAGGTAAAGGTAAACTGAGCGTATATTCAACCAGTGTTTCGGTATCTGGACGGGGGATCAGCGTAGTGGGATTAACCTGCAGTGGCAAACTCCAAAATTCACGCGTGCCCGTTATATGAGCCACTGGCTCACCTGTTAAGCGACGTTGACAATAACTTTCGAATAGCTGTTGTTGTTGCGGTGTTAACTTTTGTTCTGGCCAGCTAAATAAGTAGCTACGTGGTTTTTGTAATACGTCTAGCAATAATACTTGAGCGTCTAATTTGGCACTATCGCTGCTACTTTGCAGCAGCAAAGTAGCACGCGAAACAGCACTTTCAATCGTGTCGGTCACGATTACTCATCACCCATAGCGGCTAGTAAATCAGCCTGATGCTCTTGCATTAGCGGCTCAATCACACAACCTAAGTCGCCGGCAACTACCTCATTTAAACGGTATAAAGTGAGATTGATACGGTGATCTGTAATACGTCCTTGCGGATAGTTATAAGTACGAATACGTTCCGAACGGTCACCGCTACCGACTAAGTTACGACGCTCTGATGCTTCAGCCGCGTGGCGTTTTTCATCTTCCGCTTGTTGTAAACGTGCAGCAAGCACTGACATCGCTTTCGCGCGATTTTTATGCTGTGAACGTTCATCTTGACACTCAACCACTACACCTGTTGGTAAGTGGGTAATACGAATTGCCGAGTCAGTTTTATTAACGTGCTGACCACCGGCACCTGAGGCACGGAACGTATCAACTTTAATATCAGCGGTATTAATTTGAATCGCTTCAGCTTCTGGCACTTCAGCCATTACCGCAACAGTACACGCAGAGGTATGTACTCGTCCTTGCGATTCAGTTTCTGGCACACGTTGTACCCTGTGAGCACCAGATTCAAACTTCAATTGCCCATACACGCCTTCACCACTAATGTTAGCAATGACTTCTTTGTAACCACCGTGCTCACCTTCATTGGTGCTCACAATCTCTACTTTCCACTTTTTAGTTTCAGCATAACGGGTATACATACGGAATAAATCACCAGCAAAAATGGCTGCTTCATCGCCTCCCGTGCCGGCACGTACTTCTAAAAACACATTATTATTGTCGCGCGGATCTTTTGGTAGCATCAACACTTGTATTTGATCTTCGATAGCAAGGATTTGCGCTTTGGCTTCTTTGTATTCTTCTTGCGCCATCTCACGCATATCAGGATCCGAATCCTTTAGCATTTCTTCTGCTGTAGCAACATCATCTTGTGTTTGCTGATAGCCTAAAAATGCTTTAACAATTTCTTCCAACTCAGAATATTCTTTTGAAAGCGCACGAAAACGATTTTGGTCGCTAATAACTGACGGATCACTTAGCAGCGCTTGTACTTCTTCATAACGCTCTACTAAGGTTTCTAACTTACGATAAACGGACTCTTTCATGTAACTGCTATTCCTGATCAATACCTAACATTTTCTTTAATTGGCTTAACTGAGCAACTTCACCTTTTTTAGCCGCATCTTGAATTGCACGGGTAGGCGCGTGCATTAGGCGGTTGGTTAACTTGTTGGCCAGCTCTAAAATAATTTTTTCTGCGTCTTTACCGGTATTTAATTGGCTTATTGCCTTATCAACCAGCTCAGACTTAATATCGTGTACATCTTGGCGATAAGAGCGGATCAGATCGACAGAGTCGAGTGAACGCATCCACATCACAAATTCCGCACAGCGCTGGGTAATAATCACTTGCGCTTCATCGGCGGCTTGTTCTCTTGAAGCGATATTTTCGCTTACTATTGCCTGTAAGTCATCAACCGAATACAAATAGGCCGCATCTAATTCACCAACTTGGCTTTCAATATCGCGCGGTACTGCAATATCAATAAATAACATTGGCTTATTACGGCGTTGTTTTAGCGCTTGTTCAACTACCCCTTTACCAATAATTGGCAAAGTACTTGCTGTCGAACTGATCACTATATCCGCCTGATGTAAGCGTTCAGGTAACTGCGCTAACGCAATAACGTCGGCATTAACATCTTCTGCCAGTAGGCGTGCACGCTCTATGGTGCGATTCGCCACGGTGATCTGTTGTGGTTCATTTTGATATAGATGTTTCGCTACCAGCTCAATTGTTTCCCCGGCACCAATTAATAGCACTTTGGTTTTATCTAACTTGCCATATATATGTTTAGCTAAATTAACCGCAGCATAAGCAACAGACACCGCACTGGCGCCTATATCGGTTTCCGTTCTTACTTGTTTTGCTACCGAAAAGGTTTTTTGAAATAACCGGTCAAATACCACACTCACCGAATTGTGATTTTTGGCGCTATTATAAGCTTGCTTTATTTGACCAAGAATTTGCGGTTCACCTAGCACCAAAGAATCTAGGCCACATGACACACGCATTAAATGATTGATAGCATCATTATCTTGATGACAATATACATTACTGCTCAGTTCGTATTCATCCAAACCGTGGAAACTAGCTAACCATTGCAACAGTATTTGGGAATTTTGCTGAGCGAGGCTACAATAGATTTCTGTTCGGTTACATGTGGACACAATAACCGCTTCATTAAACTGATCGTGATCGCTCAGTTGCTGTAATGCTTCTGACAATTGCTCAGGCGAAAAGGCAACCTTTTCGCGTAATTCTACAGATGCGGTTTTATGATTAATACCAAGTGCTACTATGGTCATATGTGCCAAATATTGCTAAGCCGTGCTCGAAAGACGATAATTTTACCAAAAATCAGCGGAATATGGAAAGTAAGGAACGACATTTGATTCGACTATATTTGATTTTACTCATATTTTTTTTATTTTTAAGTGGTTGTGCGCAGCAAATTAGCCCTCAAACAGCTCTTTATGACGATTGGAAGTCGCAATTATCACAACAAACCAATTGGCAAGTTGAAGGAAAACTGGCTTTTATTAGTCCAGATGAACGCCAATCAGCAAACTTAAATTGGCAACAACAAGAACAGTTAAACCAACTTATTTTAACGAGTTTTATCGGTACCCGTGTTTTAGCATTAACACAAAATACTAACGGCGCTGAACTTGAATACGATGATCACATTTACCATGACATTAATGCATCGCGCCTGCTTGCTAGGCTCACTGGTTTTAATATACCGATGGACAGCGCCGATAATTGGTTAAAAGGCACTGTTGACGATCCAAGTTTGCAAGTTGATGAACTAGGCCGAGCGAAAAATGTAACTTGGCACGCACCCGATGGCGATCAATGGCAAATAAGCTACGCTGATTACCAACAATACGCCGGATTTTGGTTACCTAAAAAGCTCACGTTAAAACACCAAGATATTAAAATAAAAATTCAACTTTACGAGTGGCACTTTAACTAACATGACTACGCACACTATGACTTCATTTTCGTTATTGGCTCCTGCCAAGCTCAATTTATTTTTACACATTAATGGCCGTCGTGAAGATGGCTATCATGAACTGGAAACCTTATTTACTTTTTTAAATTATGGCGATCAACTCACATTTACTTTGACTGAAACAACTGAAATTGAAGTCACTGGTGACACCACCGATATCCCCCTAAAAGATAATTTGATCTATAAAGCGGCCGTTTTATTACAAAAACACACAAATTCCCTTTTTGGCGCAAAAATAAATTTAACTAAAATATTACCCATGGGAGGCGGCGTTGGTGGTGGTTCTTCAGATGCGGCCAGCACACTTTTAGCGCTTAATAAATTATGGCAATGCCAGTTATCACTGTCTGAATTAGCAGCGCTTGGCGTGCAGTTAGGCGCAGATGTGCCGGTGTTCATTAACGGCAAAAGCGCCCTAGCTCAAGGCATTGGCGAGAAGTTAGTGAATGTAGAGCTGCCGTCAAAATGGTATTGTGTAGTGCATCCAAGTGAACATGTCAGCACCGCGAAAATTTTTACTCACCCAGATTTAAAACGCAATACACCGAAGCTAAAAGGCCACTGGCAGCAACAAACATTAGCCAACGATTGCGAGCCTTTAGTTAAAAAGCTCTGCCCTGAGGTTGAAAAGA
Source organism: Pseudoalteromonas sp. SR41-8 (assembly GCF_014163915.1). Classification (NCBI taxonomy): domain Bacteria; kingdom Pseudomonadati; phylum Pseudomonadota; class Gammaproteobacteria; order Alteromonadales; family Pseudoalteromonadaceae; genus Pseudoalteromonas; species Pseudoalteromonas sp. SR41-8. The sequence goes on along the minus strand of NZ_JACJEE010000006.1, from coordinate 99,627 downwards.
CCCTCCAGTGGTTGCTAAAATACGCTCCGTCGAAGATGACTGGCACAGGTTCATGCTGTTTTGTTGAATTTGCCACGCAAAAAGAAGCGCAACATGTTCTTGAAAATCTCCCCCATAACTGGGACGGTTTTATTGCCAGCAGCGTTAATATCTCTCCTGCTCATACGCAGTTGGACGCTATACATTGAAGCAATGAAGTAACGTACAAGTAAATAAAGTTTAAGTTAATAAGCTATACTTTTTTTATCGCTTATTAGTCCAAAAATTCAGTGCCTGAGGAACCCTACCGTGCCTGACATGAAGCTCTTCGCTGGTAACGCAACACCTGAGTTAGCTCAAAAAGTTGCAAAACGTTTATATATTGAAGTTGGCGATGCTGTTGTTGGCCGTTTTAGCGACGGTGAGATCAGTGTTCAAATTAATGAAAATGTTCGTGGCTCGGATGTTTTTATTGTGCAATCAACCTGTGCCCCTACTAACGATAACTTGATGGAGCTTATTGTAATGGTTGATGCCTTACGTCGTGCATCTGCAGGTCGTATAACAGCCGTCATTCCTTATTTTGGTTATGCACGTCAAGATCGCCGCGTGCGCTCTGCTCGCGTACCAATCACAGCAAAAGTTGTTGCCGATTTCTTATCAAGTGTAGGTGTTGACCGAGTTCTAACGGTTGATTTACACGCTGAGCAAATCCAAGGCTTCTTTGATGTACCAGTTGATAATGTGTTCGGTAGCCCAGTGCTACTTGAAGATATGAAAGAGCGTCAATTTGATGATGTTGTTGTTGTATCACCTGATATCGGCGGTGTAGTTCGTGCCCGTGCTATTGCTAAGTTATTAAACGATACCGATCTTGCCATTATTGATAAGCGTCGCCCACAAGCGAATGTTTCTCAAGTAATGCACATTATTGGTGACGTTGAAGGCCGTGACTGTATCATCGTTGATGATATGATCGATACTGGCGGTACCTTATGTAAAGCAGCTGAAGCACTTAAAGAACACGGTGCTAAGCGAGTATTCGCTTACGCTACTCACCCTGTACTTTCTGGCCAAGCATTAGAAAACATTCGTAACTCAGTAATTGATGAAGTGATTGTAACTGACTCAATTCCACTGTCTGCTGAATTAAAAGCAATTGATAAAATTAAAGTGTTAACACTTGCAGACATGCTAGCTGAAACAATTCGCCGTATCAGCAATGAAGAATCTATTTCAGCGATGTTCGAACACTAAACTTGGTTTAGTTAAAATATCCTGATGTAATAAAGCGCCTCGTTGGCGCTTTTTTTATGTATCATGTTTCTTTTAATTAGTCGCGGTGGTATGATAGCGCGCCTTTTGGCTAGGGACCTTGGTCGCAAAGGCCCTACACTATTTAATTATTGGAGACATCATGTCTAACGAAACATATACATTTAATGCAGAATTACGCACAGCTACGGGTACAGGTGCGAGCCGCCGCCTACGTCGTGAAGATAAAATCCCTGCGATCCTTTACGGTGCTGACAAAGAAGCTGCATCACTTACTTTTGAACACAAAGATATTATCAAAGCACAAGAAAGTGAAGGTTTTTACACTCACATCCTTACTCTTGATATCGCTGGTGAAAAAGTTGAAGCTATCCTTAAAGATATCCAACGTCACCCGTTCAAGCCTAAAATCACTCACCTTGATTTCCAACGTGTAGATGCTACCCACAAACTTAACACTAAAGTACCAGTTCACTTCATCGGTGAAGAAGCGGTAACTAAAGCGGGTAACACTGTAGTTCACCAATTAACAGAAATCGAAATCACGTGTCTTCCTAAGTCACTTCCTGAATTCGTAGAAGTTGACGTAGCTGGCCTAGTTGCTGGTGACTCAATACACATCTCTGACGTTAAACTTCCAGCAGGTGTTTCATCTGTTGATTTAGCGAAAGGTGCTGATCACGACCAGTCTATCGTAACTATCAAAGCTAACAAAGCTGCGCCAGTTGAAGACGAAGCTGCAGAATAAATTTTAAGGTTTGCACCTTGAATTCTATTCAAATGCTTGTGGGCCTGGCTAATCCAGGCCCCGAATACGCAAACACACGCCACAATGCAGGTGCTTGGTTCATCGAGCAACTCGCTGCACGCTACAACTGTACGCTAAAACACGATCCTAAGTATCACGGCCTTACCGGCAAAGTGATCATCCAAGGTCAAGAATTCAAATTACTCATCCCTACTACTTATATGAATTTAAGTGGTAAAGCTGTCGGTAGTTTAGCCAACTTTTTCAAAATTCCTGTTGAGAGCATCCTAGTTGCCCATGACGAAATGGATTTAGAACCCGGTGTTGCCAAATTAAAAAAAGGTGGCGGACACGGTGGCCATAATGGTTTAAAAGACATTATTGCAAAGATGGCAAATCAAAAAGATTTCATGCGTTTGCGCGTTGGCATAGGTCATCCAGGACACCGTGAAATGGTGACCGGATGGGTGCTTGGAAAAGCAGCTAAAGAAGACCAAGAGAAAATGGATGCCGCAGTAGATGAAGCAGTTCGTTGTATGGAAATACTTGCAAAAGACGGTGTGTTAAAAGCACAAAACAGACTACATTCGTTTAAGCCATAATTGGTTAAGCGGATCTAAACAAGGTATCTTAACTATGGGTTTCAAATGTGGCATCGTCGGTTTGCCTAATGTTGGTAAATCAACACTTTTCAATGCATTAACCAAAGCGGGTATTGAAGCCGCTAACTTTCCTTTTTGTACCATCGAGCCAAATACGGGCGTGGTACCGGTGCCAGATCCTCGTCTAGACGAACTTGCAAAGATTGTAAAACCACAACGTATTCTTACAACGAGTATGGAATTTGTGGATATTGCGGGTCTTGTAAAAGGCGCATCGAAAGGGGAAGGTCTTGGTAACCAGTTTTTAGCTAACATTCGTGAAACCGATGCAATTGGCCACGTAGTGCGCTGCTTTGAAGATGACAACATCATTCACGTTGCAGGTACCATTGATCCTGCTGATGATATTGATGTGATCAACACCGAGTTAGTACTTGCTGATATGGATAGCGCTGAAAAAGCCCTTTTCCGTAACGCGAAAAAAGCCAAAGGTGGCGATAAAGACGCAAAAGAACAAAATGCCGTACTTGAAAAAGTAAAAGTACACCTTGATGAAGGCTTAACTTTACGTTCTTTAGCATTAACTAAAGAAGAAAAAGCGGCTATTAGCTCTGTTAACTTCTTAACAATCAAACCAACTATGTACATTGCTAACGTAGCTGAAGATGGTTTTGAAAATAACCCATATCTTGACCGTGTACGCGAAATTGCTGCTGCTGAAGATGCTGTTGTTGTGCCTGTATGTGCCGCGATTGAATCTGAGCTTTCGGAACTAGATGAAGAAGATAAACTTGAGTTTATGGCCGATCTTGGTCTGGATGAGCCAGGTTTGAATCTAGTGATCCGTGGTGGTTATGAGTTACTTCATTTACAAACCTACTTTACTGCAGGTGTAAAAGAAGTACGTGCATGGACAATCCCAGTAGGTGCAACTGCGCCACAAGCTGCAGGTAAAATCCACACTGACTTTGAGCGTGGCTTTATCCGTGCACAGACCATCGCTTTTGATGACTACATCGCCTATAAAGGTGAAAGTGGTGCAAAAGAAGCAGGTAAGATGCGCCAAGAAGGCAAAGAATACATAGTTAAAGATGGCGATGTAATGAACTTCTTGTTCAATGTTTAACACCATCCCAGTGTGACCTATCACCTTTAGTGATTTTTAAAGGCTCGTTTTTACGAGCCTTTTTTATTTTTGCACTATCATTAAATATCAGCTGTTGTGAATAAGTCACAATAAAGCAGTTAAAAAAACACCATTTTTATTAAAATTTAGCCTGTTAGCCTATTTTTCCCGCAAACAAACCAAGATACGTGTTTTTTTGCAAAAAAGGTGTTGACGGATTTGGGTCATATCAGCATAATACGCCCCGCACTCAGCGATGAAGTGCTAACAAAAAAAGATGGCTAAGTAGCTCAGCTGGTTAGAGCACATCACTCATAATGATGGGGTCACAGGTTCAAATCCCGTCTTAGCCACCATTATTTTTTGTTGCTCAATGAAGAGTTTAAAATAACTACCTAGTGTTTTATTACACAACGTATGCGGGAGTGGCGGAATTGGTAGACGCGCTGGATTTAGGTTCCAGTATCTTAGGATGTGAGAGTTCAAGTCTCTCCTTCCGCACCATATTCTTGATAAGAATTAAAATTATCAATTGTTATTGTTGGGATATCGCCAAGCGGTAAGGCACCAGGTTTTGATCCTGGCATTCCCAGGTTCAAATCCTGGTATCCCAGCCAACAATGGCTAAGTAGCTCAGCTGGTTAGAGCACATCACTCATAATGATGGGGTCACAGGTTCAAATCCCGTCTTAGCCACCATTTCTTTTGAAATGGCTCTGTAGGAGTATAAACTACACTCAATAAAGAGTTTAAAATAACTACCTAGTGTTTTATTACACAAAGTATGCAGGAGTAGCGGAATTAACAGTTGTCTTGAATTAGGCGCTGGATTTAGGTTCTAATACATTGTTACCTGTATGTTCGATGCGGGAGTGGCGGAATTGGTAGACGCGCTGGATTTAGGTTCCAGTATCTTAGGATGTGAGAGTTCAAGTCTCTCCTTCCGCACCATGTTCTTGATAAGAACTAAAACTATCAATTGATTCTTTGTTGGGATATCGCCAAGCGGTAAGGCACCAGGTTTTGATCCTGGCATTCCCAGGTTCAAATCCTGGTATCCCAGCCAACTTCTTCTACCAAAGAATGTTGTTAAAGAATAACTCTAGCT